>NZ_JBANET010000020.1:0-88362 GCF_037026685.1 Orrella sp. JC864
GTGCGGCGCGGTTGCGCCGCGCCCGGCGCCAGAAATCGCCCGCCACCCCGCCCGGCCTCGGCGGACTGCGTAGTCTGGGTGTGTGTTGGCGCTGGGGCCGGAGTCGTTCTTGCCTGCTTGCCCCATGCCGGTTGAAAAGAGAAAGATCTTGCGGGGCCGCTCAAGCGGGGCGCGCAGGCGCCCCTTCTTTCGCATTCGACCGCCAAATTTGGGAGGTAGGGCAGCGGGGCAGGCCCGAAGATCTCGGGATTGCAAAAGACTCGGCATGCGTCAGCCCGAGGGCGCCGTAATCGGCCTGACACGCATCCCCCTGCGCCCCGCCCCTGAAATCTTCCGCCTGCCTCGTCGCCCCTACCCCTCAAAAGCGGCGGTCGAATGCGAAAGAAGGGGCGCCTGCGCGCCCCGCTTGAGCGGCACTGCAAAGTTTTTCTCTTTGAGCGATCGCCGCGCAACCGCGCCGCACGGCGACGGCATCGCCCGACGCCCCGACCGGCCACGGTGGCCGTCAGGCAGCGGTCTTTCCAAACAGGGGGGAGGGGCCGTCAGGCAGAGCGGTCTTTCCAAGCACGGGGAAGGCAGCATCAGCGGCCAGCCCGGCGGCGCCACTTCTCCCCCATTGCGCCCTGCTCGGCATGGCGCCACAACCGCTCCTTGTGTTCGGCCGGCAAATCCAGTTCCGCCAGCAAGGCTGGCCAGCGGGTCATGGCGGCCTCGACGGTGGCGTTGACCGTATCCTGCAGGCTGCGCTCGGGCACTTCCCACAGGTTGGACCAGATGCGCAGCACCAGGGGCCGCAGCTGGCGGTGCGGCCGTTCGCCCGGCACCAGCGCCAGGCCGTGGCCGGTGGTGCCCAGGTAGACGCTGTAGGCCACGATATCGTAGGCCGGCGAGAGGGCGGCCTGCTGCGGGGTTTCATACAGCAGCCCGAAGTTCTTCAGGTGCGCGTCGGGATTGCCCAGCAGCTCGTTGACGACGATGCGCCGCACCAGTTCGTGGATGTCCTGGCGGGGCCGCGCCGAGCGGGCCAGCAGCGCCGCGCCCAGCTCGGCGTAGCCCAGCGTGTATTTGCGCTCGGGCGGCGTGGCGGTGACCTGGGCGAAATCCTCGGCGTGGCGCCGTCCGTTGGGCGTGCGGGCGTCGCGGTCGTAGCGGTGCACCAGCAGGAAGCGCCGCGCGTCGGCGCGCAGTTCGAAAGGCAGGCGGTCGGCGATGGCCGACAGGGGCAGCAGCTCGTGTTCGCAGGTGGTCACCCCTGCCTCGCGCGCCAGCAGGAGCGAGGCATGTTCGACCTCGGGCAGGGCGGGGTAGTCGCCGGTAGGCAGCTTGCCGATGAAATGCGCGCCGTGCGCCTTCGAGCGCATGACGTAGCGGCCTCCCGGCTCGCGCACCAGCGCGACCTTGGGCTGCACGCCGGAGATCGATTCGCCTTGCGGCGTGGGAAGCTGCCCCGCGCTGAACTCGAAGCTGTCGTGGCCCTGGCCCAGCAGCCGGCCCATCTGCGCGGGGCTCAACTCCTCGGCCACGGCCTGCACGTTGCCGGGCAGGTCCAGGCCGCAGTAGGCCAGCAGCCCCAGGCTGTCGTCGGGCGCCAGCCTGGCCAGCTCGGTCAAATGGCGCCGCAAGCGGCCTTCGGGCAGCAAGTTTTCGAAAAAGGGCGGCAGGGCGCCGCGTCCGTCGCCGCGGTTGGCGGCCAGGGTGGGATCCAGCAGCTGGCGCGTGGTGGCCTGGGGCGTGCCGCCCTCGTAGGCTTGCGACAGGACCGGCCGCGCCGCTGGCGCAAGCAGCGCATAGGATTCGTCGAAGCGAAAATAGGTGCGGCCGTCGTCCAGGGCAAAGAGCGAGCCGACGTCGACCTCGCCCAGGCGGATGCGCAACGATCGCAGCAGCGGCATGACAGGGTCCTTGGCGGCGGTCAGGGGGCGTCCTTGCGGCGGCCGCGCAAGGCCAGGCCGGCCTCGCGGGTGCGGGCCAGCAGTGCGGACAGTTCGGTGGGGCGCTGGCGGGCGTCGCCCGATTGCAGGTCGGCCACCGCGCGCGGCGCGACGGTCAGGCTCAGGTCCAGGGCGTCGCAGACGGCCAGTACCGTGGACAGCCGGGCATTGCCCAGGCCGTTTTCCAGTTCGCGCAGCGTGACGCGGCTCAGGCCGGTACGCTCGCTCAATTGCGTGGCGCTCAAACCCTGTGCCAGGCGGGCCTGCCGCAAGGATGCGCCGATTTGGGCCAAGGTAGACATGGTAGATATAGGATCCATTTTTAAGATATGGATAGCATAGTTTCTATTATGATGGATATCAAACTATCCATATCATGAAAATGGCAATTATAATTTACGCTCTGACGGCAGGCGCACAACTTATCAGATAAGCAGAACAGTTTGCGTTACACTGGCGCGATGCGCACTCCCGTCCAGACTTTGACCGACCGTGTGGCCGGCACCTTGGCAGCCCGTATCGCCGCGGGCGAATATCCCCTGGCATCCAAGCTGCCGGCCGGACGGCTGCTGGCGGCCGAATTCGGCGTCAGTGCGGCGGTCATACGCGAGGCCACCGAACGCCTGCGCGCGCAGGGGCTGATAGAAAGCCGGCAGGGGGCCGGCTGCGTGGTGCGTTCGCGCACCGCGGCCAGCGGCTTCAGGGTGCCCGAGGCCCAGGGGCTGGGCCGCGCGGAATTGGCCGCGCTTTACGAACTGCGCATAGACCTGGAGAGCGCCACAGCGGCCTGGGCGGCCCTGCGGCGCACCACCGCCCAGGCCGACGGCCTGGCGCGCATCCTGGAGCAGCTCGAGCAGCACCTGCATCACCCCGACGAGGGCGCGCGCCACGACCTGGCCTTTCACGCGGCGATCGCCGCCGCCACCCATAACCCCTATTACCAAGGCCTGATCGGCTATCTCACCGTGCAGCTGAGCCAGGCCGTGGCCGCGGCCCGCCGCAATACCGCCAGCCAGGCCGGCCCGCAGGCGGCCGCGGCCGTGCATCGCGAGCATGTGGCCATCTACGAGGCCATCCGGGCCGGCGAGCCCGAACAGGCCCGCGCAGCAGCCAGCCGGCATCTGCGCGCGGCCCGCGCCCGGCTCGGGCTCGAAGGCCCGGCGCCCGGCGCGCAACCGCACCCATCCGGGCTTGCCGGCGCCTGGCTGGTCCTTTCTTCCAACGAGCGTACCCATGAGCAATAGCGATTTCCTTGCGCGCCTGGCCGAACGGCTGGGCGCCGATTGCGTGTTGAGCGACGAAGCCTCCAAGCAGCCCTACCTGGCCGATTGGCGTGGCCTCTACAAGGGCCAGGCCCTGGCCGTGCTGCGTCCGCGCACCGTCGAGCAGGTTTCCAAGGCCCTGGCGCTGTGCAGCGAGCACCGGGTGCCGGTCGTGCCGCGCGGGGGCAATACGGGCCTATGCGGCGGCGCCGCGCCCGACAGCGGCGCGGGCAATGTGGTGATCAGCCTGGAGCGCATGAACGCGGTGCGCAGCATCGATACCACGGCCAACACGCTGGTGGCCGAGGCCGGCTGCATCCTGGGCAACCTGCGCCGCGCCGCGCAGCAGGCCGGGCGTCTGCTGCCGCTGAGCCTGGCGGCCGAGGATTCCTGCCAGATCGGCGGCAACCTGGCCACCAACGCCGGCGGAGTCAACGTGGTGCGCTACGGCATGACGCGTGAACTGGTGCTGGGCATCGAGGCGGTGCTGCCCGGCGGCGAGATCTTCAACGGCCTGCGCACCCTGCGCAAGGACAACACGGGCTACGACCTCAAGCAACTGCTGATCGGCTCGGAGGGCACGCTGGGCATCATCACCGCCGCCGCGCTGCGTCTGTATCCGCGCGCCGACGTGCGGGCGGTGGTGCTGGCGGCGGTCGATTCGCCCGCCCAGGCGCTGGCGCTGTACGAGCTGCTGTTTGCGCAATGCGGGCCGCGGTTGCAGGCCTACGAGTTCTTCACCGGCGACTGCGTCGATCTCGTGCTGGCGCATGCCGAGGGCGTACAGGAGCCCTTCGCGCAGCGCCATCCGGGCTACGTGCTGGTGGAGCTGGCCGATACGGCCGACGAAGCGGCGCTCTCGGCCCTGCTCGAGGACGTCATCGGCCAGGCGCTGGAGCGCGAGCTGTGCCAGGACGCGGCCGTGTCGGCCTCGCTGGCGCAGTTGCAGGCCCTGTGGAAGCTGCGCGAGGAAATCTCCGAAGCCCAGCGCGCCGACGGACCGCACATCAAGCACGACGTCTCGCTGCCCATCGAGCATATCCCCGCCTTCATGGTCTCGGCCGAGCGCCGCATCCGGGCGCTGCACGCCGACATCCGGCCCTATGTGTTCGGGCATTTCGGCGACGGCAACCTGCACTACAACCTGTCGCGTCCGGCCGGCGCGCCCAGCGATTGGGCAGCCCGGCACGGCGAGGCCCTGACGGCCGAGGTGCTGGACGAGGTGGCGCGCTATGGCGGCAGCATCAGCGCCGAACATGGCATCGGCCAGCTCAAGCGCGAATACTTCCTCAAGCACAAGGACCCGCTCGAACTGAAGCTGATGCGCCAGATCAAGGCCTTGCTCGACCCGGCCGGCATCATGAACCCCGGCAAGCTGCTGTAGCCGGACCGGGGCCGGCAGCGCATAGCGGTCAAGCGCGATGCCGCATGGCGGCGGGTTTGTAATAGTTGAATCAAAAAGAAACCATAAGCCTCTATTTGTTTATTTCTGGCTGATTTTTATACAAAAGTTACTAAAGGAAACAATCGGCGCCTTCCCCGCCGGAACTTCGGCGGCGCCCAGCCTGACTCAGGCCTGGTGGCGTGCGCCTTGTCGCACGCCCGGGTTAATTGTGCGTGAACGCGAACCTGGCAGCTTGTTGGCTGGCTTTGCGGCAATGTTGGCAGGTTCATCTTCGACGGACCTGCCATGCAAAAACAAGTCAAGCTTCTTGCGGCCGTCACGGCCTTTCTTGTTCTTTTCCTTGCCGCATCCGCGGCCGGGCCGGCACGCGCCCAGGCCGCGGCCGACGAGGTGCGCGGCCTTTACCTGCTTACCGACTATCCGGCGTTGACGGTCCAGGCCGGCACCACGGCGACCGTGTCCCTGCGCCTGCGCAACTACGGCCTGCCGCCCGCGCGCCTGGGCTTGCGGGTGGACGGCGTGCCGCAGGGCTGGAAGGCTGCGGTGCTGGGCGGCGGCCAGCCGGTGGCCGCCGCGATGCCGGCCACCGGAGAAAGCGTGCCGTTGCAGTTGCGCCTGGAGATCCCCGAGGATGCGGCGGCCCAGCGCCATACGCTGCGCGTGGTGGCCGAAGGGGATGGGCGCCAGGTGTCGCTGCCCATCGAGGTCGCGTTGGCCGAGGAACTGCCCGCCCGGCTGGCGCTCGAGGCCAGCCTGCCGGCGCTCAAGGGCGGGGCTTCCACGACCTTCGACTATTCGCTGACCCTGCGCAACGATAGCGGGCGCGACCTGATGGTCAGCCTGGACGCGCAGGCGCCGCGGTATTTCCGCACCGAGTTCAACGAGGGCTACGGCAGCCAGCAGATCAGTTCCGTGCCCATCGAGGCCGGCCAGTCCAAGGACATCCGGCTGCGGCTGCACCCGCCCTCGAACGCCGAGCCGGGCGACTACGAGGTCAAGGTCGCGGCCGTGGCCGAAGGCCTGCAGGCGCAGGCCGACCTGGCGCTGCAGATCGTGGGCCAGCCCACGCTGCAGGTCAGCGGGCGCGACGGGCTGATGAGCGCGCGGGCCCAGGCCGACCGGGCCACCACCGTGCCGGTGCTGATCCGCAACACCGGGGCGGCGCCGGCCGAAGGGGTGCAGCTCTCCAGCACCGCGCCCTCGGGCTGGTCCGTGACCTTCGAGCCCGAGCGGATCGAGCGCATCGCCGCCGGCGAGCAGGCCGAGGTGCAGGCCAGCATCACGCCCTCGGCGCGGTCGCTGGCGGGCGACTACATGGCCAGCATCAGCGCCCGTTCGCAAGGGCACTCGGCCTCGGGCGATTTCCGCATCACGGTGGTCACCTCCAGTACCTGGGGCATCATCGGCGTGGCCGTCATCGCCATCGCGGTGCTGATCCTGGTGGGGGCCGTTGCGAGGTTCGGACGGCGATGAACGCACCTGTCATCCAAGCGCGCGGGCTGACGAAGCGCTACGGGCAGGCGGCCGCGGTCGACGGCATCGATTTCACGATCGGCGCCGGCGAGATCTTCGGCCTGCTCGGGCCCAACGGCGCGGGCAAGACCACGACCATCCTCATGCTGCTGGGCCTGACCGAGGTGTCGGCCGGCCAAGTGCGGCTGCTGGGCATGGACCCGCAGCGCCAGCCTCTGGCCGTCAAGCGGCAGGTCGGCTACATGCCCGATGCCGTGGGTTTCTACGACTCGCTCAGCGCCCGCGAGAACCTCAGCTATACGGCGCGGCTGCTGGGGCTGGACAGCGCCGAGCGCCGCCGGCGCATCGACGCGGCGCTGGCCCGCGTCCGGCTGCTGGACGTGGCGCAGCGGCCGGTGGCGACGTATTCGCGCGGCATGCGCCAGCGGCTGGGCCTGGCCGAGATCGTCGTCAAGCAGGCGCGCGTGGCCATCCTGGACGAGCCGACGTCGGGACTGGATCCGCAGTCCACCGAGGAATTCCTGGGATTGATCCAGGACCTCAAGCGCGACGGGGTCACGGTGCTGCTGTCGTCCCACCTGCTGGACCACATGCAGCGGATCTGCGACCGCGTGGCGCTGTTTCGCGGCGGGCGCATCGCCTTGATGGGCAGCGTGCCGGAGCTTGCGCGCCAGGTCCTGGGCGGCGGTTTCTCGCTGGACGTGCAGGCCTCGGGCGCCGACCTGGCCCCGCATTTGCGCGCCGTGCCGGGCGTGCGGGACGTGCAGGCCGTGGCGCCGGGGCGCTACCGGCTGCTGGCCGAGGACGACGTGCGTGCGGCCGCCGCCCGCGCCGTGGTGCAGGCCGGCGGCGAGCTATACGAGCTTGCGCTCGAGCGTCCCAGCCTGGATGCGATCTACAACCGTTATTTCGCGACGGCCGATGCAGGCCGGCACAAGGAGTCAGCCCATGAGCAAACGTGAAGGCTCGCCCTGGACCGGCGTGGGCGTCATCGCGCTGAAGGAGGCCGCCGACCACCTGTCGGGCGCGCGCATGCGCGTGCTGGCCTGGCTGATCGCGCTGACCGCGGCCGCGGCCCTGTACGGCGCGCTGCGGGACATCCGCGCCAACACGTCCGAGGATCCCTTCGTCTTCCTGAAGCTGTTCACCCTGGCGCAGGACCCCATGCCTTCGTTCGCGGCCATGCTGGGCTTCCTGGTCCCGCTGCTGGCCATCGGGCTGGGGTTCGACGCGATCAACGGCGAATACAGCCGGCGCACGCTCAGCCGCATACTCTCGCAGCCGGTCTATCGCGATGCGCTGCTGCTGGGCAAGTTCGTGGCCGCGCTCGGCACCCTGGCGCTGTTCCTGCTTTGCCTGTGGCTGATCGTGATGGGCAGCGGCCTGCTGATGCTGGGCGTGGCGCCCGGCCTCGAAGAGCTGGCGCGGTCCCTGCTGTTCCTGGGCGTGGCCCTGGCCTACGCGGCCGTCTGGCTGGCGTTGGCCATGCTGCTGTCCACCCTGCTGCGCGCGCCGGCCACTTCGGCGCTGGTTGCGCTGGGGCTGTGGCTGTTCCTGACCCTGCTCTGGCCCCTGCTGGCCGGCGCCCTGGCCAACGCCATCGCGCCGCCGGATCTGATGGCGCAGGTGCTGGGCCGGCCGAGCCTGCAGACCCTGCAGTGGACGCAGGCGTTGCAACGCCTGTCGCCCAACCAGCTGTTCAACGAGGCCATGGTGGTGCTGCTCAGCCCCGGCACGCGTACCCTGGGGCCGGTGTTCCTGGACCAGCTGCAAGGCGCGCTGATGGGAGCGCCCCTGGCGCTGGGCCAGAGCCTGCGCATCATCTGGGCCCAGGGGGTGGGGTTGCTGGCCGCGGCCATCCTGCTGTTTACCGCCGCCTACGTGAGCTTCCAGCGCCAGGAGGTGCGGGCCTAGCGCGGGCGGGCACCGCGGGGCCGAAGGCGCTAGCCGCCTTCGGCCAGGTGCCGGTTGGCCGCCAGGTAGCCGTCGCGCGAAGGCGTCAGGTGCTCGCGGCACAGCGCCACCAGCATGTCGCGCCGGCCCTCGCGCAAGGCCTCGATCATCTGCCAGTGCTCGTGCTGCGAGCGGCTGCGGTAGTCCGCCGAGACCAGCGTGCTGAAGCGGATGGGGTGGGTCTGGCGCGCGTATTCCTGGATGGCCTTTTGCAGCACCGTGTTCTCGCACAGCCCGAACAGCGTCTGGTGGAACTCGATGTTGGTGCGAAACACCAGCCTGGGGTCCTCGGCGCGCACGGCGGCATCGTGGCGGCGCTGCACCTCGATCAGGCGCTGCAGGTCGGCGGGCGCCGGCGGGCAGGGCACCTGGCGGGCCGCTTCGGTCTCGAGCAGCTCGCGCACCGCGTACAGTTCCATGACTTCGCGTGTGGTGTACAGGCGCACCTCGGCGCCGACGTTCTTGCGCCGCTCGACCAGGCCCAGGCGCGCCAGCTCGGCCAGCACCTCGCGCACCAGGTGGCGCTTCAGGCCGAAGCGCTGCATCAGCTCGTCCTCGGTCAGCCGCTCGCGCGGATGCAGGCGGTTGAGCACGATGTCCTCTTCCAGCGCCGCCACCGCGCTGGCCAGGTCGTACGCGGCGCCGGCGCCATGCGTGGAGCCGGGGGCCAGGGGCGTTGCGGCAAGCGTGCTCATGAAGGGAAACGGACAGGTCAGCGGGAGCCTGGAATTTTCCCGTTATTTTTGTCCGACCGCAAAAAGTCGAAATCCACGCCCTGGTCGGCCTGGGTGACGCTTTGCAGGAACAGCTTGCGGTAGCCGCGCGGCGCGCTGGGGCGGCTGACGGGCTGGGCGGCGCGGCGCCGCGCCAGCTCGGCCTCGTCCACCAGCAAGCTGATTTCGCGCCGCGCCACGCTCAGGCGGATGCGGTCGCCGTTCTGCACGTAGGCCAGCGGCCCGCCCACGGCCGCCTCGGGCGTGACGTGCAGCACGATGGTGCCGGCGGCCGTGCCGCTCATGCGCCCGTCGGAGATGCGCACCATGTCCTTGACGCCGGCGCGGGCCAGCTTGCGCGGGATGGGCAGGTAACCGGCCTCGGGCATGCCCGGCGCGCCCGTGGGGCCGATGTTCTTGAGCACCAGCACGTCCTCGGGCCGCACGTCCAGGTCCGGATCGTCGATGCGGCGCGCCATGTCCTCGGCGTTCTCGAACACCACGGCGCGGCCCTCGTGCTCCATCAGCGCGGGCGCGGCGGCCGATTGCTTGATGATGGCCCCGCCCGGGGCCAGGTTGCCGTGCAGCACGGCGATGCCGCCTTGCGGGTAGATCGGGTCGGCCACGCTGCGGATCACCGTTTGCGGGAAAGCCGGAGCGGCGGCATCCAGCTCTTGGCCCAGCGTGCGCCCGGTGACGGTCAGCGCGTCCAGGCGCAGCAGCGGCCGCAGTTCGCGCAGCAAGGCGGGCACGCCGCCGGCCTTGTGCAGGTCTTCCATGTAGTGCTGGCCCGAGGGCTTCAGGTCCACCAGCACCGGCGTCTCGCGGCTCATGCGGTCCAACTGCGCCAGGTCGATGTCGAAACCCAGGCGTCCGGCCACGGCCGTCATGTGAACCACGCCATTGGTCGAGCCGCCGATGGCCAGCAGCACACGCAGCGCGTTCTCGAAAGCGGCCGGCGTCATGATGCGGTCGGGGGTCAGGCGATCCTTGGCCATCCGCACGGCGGTCACGCCCGTTTGCTCGGCATAGCGCATGCGGTCGGCGGTCACCGCGGGCGGGCTGGCCGCGCCGGGCAGCATCATGCCCAGCGCCTCGGTCATGCAGGCCATGGTGCTGGCCGTGCCCATCACCGAGCAGGTGCCCACGCTGGCCACCAGCTGGTTGTTGACGTCGGCGATCTCGGCATCGTCGATCTCGTCGGCGCGGTACTTGCCCCAGAAGCGGCGGCAGTCGGTACAGGCGCCCACCCGCTCGCTGCGATGCGAGCCGGTCAGCATCGAGCCGGTCACCAGCTGGATGGCCGGCACGCCGGCCGAGGCCGCACCCATCAGCTGGGCGGGCACCGTCTTGTCGCAGCCGCCGATCAGCACCACCGCGTCCATGGGCTGGGCGCGGATCATCTCCTCGGTGTCCATGGACATCAGGTTGCGCAGGTACATGCTGGTCGGGTGCGAGAAGCTTTCGTGCACCGAGATGGTGGGAAAGGGCATGGGCAGGCCGCCGGCCATCAGTACGCCGCGGCTCACGGCCTCTATCAGCTGCGGTGCGTTGCCGTGGCAGGGGTTGTAGGCGCTGCCGGTGTTGACGATGCCCACCACCGGGCGGTCCAGCGCGTCGTCGGTGTAGCCGGCGCCCTTGATGAACGCTTTGCGCAAGAACAGCGAGAAGCCGGCATCGCCGTAGTTGGTCAGGCCTTTGCGCAGGCCGCTCTTGGAGTCGTCTTGGCTCATGATGTCACCGGAAAAGCGGAGGCCGGCGTGCCGGCAGATTATCGATAATCAAGTTGACAATGTTATCACCCATTCCTATGATGGGCGCGAATGCGTGCCGGGCAAGCCGGCCGGACGGCTGCGTCCGCATAAAGGCGCGATAACAAGGAGGCTTTACCCATGTCGTTCTCTCTCCGTTCCTGTGGCATGCGCGCAGCAGGCGCTTTGCTGGCCGCAGGGCTTGCCCTGGGCGCTGCGCCCGCCGCCCTTGCTGCCTATCCCGACAAGCCGATCCGCATGATCGTGCCCTATCCGCCCGGCGGCGCCACCGACGTCATCGGCCGCGTGCTCGGGCAGGCCCTGGGCGAATCGCTGGGGCAGACCATCGTGGTCGAGAACCGCGGCGGGGCGGCCGGCAACATCGGCGCGGCGGCGGTGGCCACCTCCGCCCCCGACGGCTATACGCTGCTCATGGGCGCGCTGACCAGCCATTCCATCAACTCGGCGCTCTATGGCCAGCAGGTTTCCTACGACCTGGAAAAAAGCTTCGCGCCCATCGCCATCGTCGGCCGCGTGCCCCTGGTGTTCGTGGTCAACAAGTCGGTGCCCGCGCAAAACCTCAAGGAGCTGATCGACCTGGCCAAGTCCAAGCCGGGCGAACTGACCTACGCCTCGGCCGGCAACGGCTCGCCCCAGCACATGGCCGGCGAGCTGTTCAAGGTGACGGCGGGCGTGGACATGCTGCACGTGCCTTATCGCGGCAGCGGCCCGGCCATGACCGACCTGATCGGCGGCCAGGTGCTGACCATGATCGAAACCGTGCCGGCGGCCCAGCCCCACATCCTGGGTGACAAGCTGCGCGCCCTGGCCGTGGCCTCGCCCCAGCGCGTGACCACCCTGCCCGACGTGCCCACCGCCGCCGAGGCCGGCCTGGCCGATTTCGAGGTCAGCTCCATGTTCGGCATCATGGCGCCGGCCGGCACGCCGGCCGAAGCCGTGGAAAAGCTCAGCGCCGCGCTCAAGGACATCCTGGCGCGCCCGGCCATCCAGGACGCGCTGCTCAAGCAGGGCGCCATCGCCGAATACAAGTCGCCCGAAGACACCGGCAAGGAAGTGGCCACCGAAGTGGCCAAGTGGAAGGCCCTGATCGAGAAGGCGAACATCAAGCCCGAGTAAGCAGGGCGCGATCCGGTACTGCACAAGGCACCGCCCCGGCAGGGCGGTGCCTTTTTTTCATGCGTACAGTTCGAACACGCGGCGGGCCAGCGCGCTCTTGAGGACCTCTTCGGGGCCTTCGGTGATCATCATGCTGCGCTGGTCGCGCCAGAACTTCTCGACAGGCAGCTCCTTGGTCAGGCCTGCGCCGCCATGGATTTGCAGGCAGCGGCGACGGACCGGCAAAGCCGGCCAAGCCCTGCTTGGCCGGGGCCTTTACGGTGCTGCAGGTGTCCGTATAAAATTTTATACGGAAAGGGTTCATGGAACTCGAAAAGGAGATTCGCTGGGTCGGGTCTGCCTATGATGATCTGGTGTGTTTTCCCGAAGCCCCGCGCCGGGAGGCCGGCTTCCAGTTGAGCAAGGTGCAGGCGGGCCTGGAGCCGGAGGATTGGAAGCCTTTCGATGACGTGGGTGCCGGCACGCGGGAAATCCGCATTCGAGACACCAGTGGCATCTTCCGGGTGATGTACGTCGCCAAGTTCGAGGAAGCCATCTATGTTCTGCACTGCTTCCGGAAGAAGGCGCAGACGACTAGCCAGCGGGACAAGGAAATTGCCACGGCGCGCTACCGCGCCGTGGCGAAGGCAAGAAGGGCCAAGCCATGAAGATCGATACCGAGATTCGCCGCATCACGAAACCAGGCGCGAACCTGTTCCTCGAACTGGGATTCCCGGCCGACGAAGCCGCACGGCTGCAAGCTGCTTCGCGGCGGCAGATCAACGACACGCGGTTGCTAAAGGAACAGCTGATGTCGGAACTTGCCGAGTGGATGGCCCGGCATCACTTGAAGCAGGCGCAGGCCGCGCAGGTCCTGATGGTGTCACGCCCGCGCGTGTCCGACGTGGTCAACAGGAAGACGGCGAAGTTCACCTTGGACGCCCTGGTGGAGATGATGAGCCGGATCGGCAAGCCGGTGCGGCTGGCGATCGGCTGAACCGGGCGGCCATGTCGGGGACGCATGCCGCCCACGCCGGGCAGGCATCCTAGCCCGGCATCGCCACCCCCAGTTCGCGCCCCAGTCCGGCCAACCCGGCCCAGATGCCCGGCTCGTAGCTCACATGCGTGGCGTGGCGCGCCCGGTTGCCGGCTTCGAATTCGCCCGGGTACTGCACCCGTTCCACACCCGGCTGGGGCGGGCAGCTTTGCAGGTAGTCCAGGAAGGCGTCCACCTCGTGCGTGCCCCAGGCCGCGCCGCACAGCGCCTGCGGATCGAGCACGATGGCGAACATGTTGTTGGTGGCGCTGTTGCCGCGCGGATGCTCGGGCTGGATGGTGCCGCCGCCGGAAAGCACGCCGGCCAGCAGTTCGGCCACCAGGCCTAGCGCATAGCCCTTGTGGCCGCCGAAGGGCAGCAGGGCGCCGGGCGGGTCGGCGAACAGATCGGCGGCGCGGGTGGTGGGCAGCCCTTGCGCATCGATCATGGAACCCTCGGGCGCCGGCAGCCCCTGGGCGGCCAGCACGCGCGCCTTGTTGGCGGCGATGGCGCTGGTGGCCATGTCCACCACCAGGGGCGCACGCCCGCCCGGCAGGGGCCCGGCAAAGCACAGCGGGTTGGTGGTCAGGCGCGCCTGGGCGCCGCCATAGGGCGCGACGGTCGGGGCGCGGTTGATGACGTTGGTGAAGGCCAGCAGCACCAGGCCGGCCTGCGCCGCCATTTCGCCATAGTGCCCCATGCGGCCCAGGTGATGGCTGTGGCGCAGCGTCAGCAGGCACAGCGCCTGCTCGCGGGCCCGGGCGATGGCCGCCTCGACCACCACCTTGCCCACGTGCTGGCCGAAGCCGTGGCGGCCGTCGTAGGCCAGCAGCGGCCCCTGGTCCTTGAGCAGCGCGGGGCGGCCGTCGGCCGCCAGCAGGCCCTTGCCCAGCACGCGGTGGTAGCTGGGCAGGATGGACAGGCCGTGGCTGGCATAGCCGACGCGGTCCGATTCGACCAGGTGCTGCGCGACGTCGGCGGCGATGTCGCCGGGCACGCCTTGCGCGGCCAGCAGCTGCCGGCCCAGCGCGATGGCCTGGTCGATTTCGAGGGTGACGGCTTCGTTCATGTCTACATCCATCCCAGCCAGCGCCAATAGGTGGCGCCCATCAGCAGCATCAGCAGGTAGCCGGCGATCGTGATCACGATGCCGACCTTGGCGAATTGCCGCGCGTTGAAGGTTTCCGTGCCCATGCACACCATGTTTTGCGGCGCGTTGATGGGCAGGATAAAGCCGAAGCTCACTGCAAAGCCCAGCAGCATGGTCATGCCCACGGCGTTGATGTCCCCCGGCAGCGTCTGCAGCACCGAGATCAGGATGGGCAGCATGGCCGAGGTCAGCGCCGTGGCGCTGGCAAAGCCCAGGTGGATCAGGATCAGGAAGGCGGTGAGCACGGCCAGCACGGCCAGCGGGCCCAGCACGTCCAGCCCGGTGCGGGTGACCACCTGGCTGCCCAGCCATTGGCCGGCCTGCGTGGTCAGCAGCGCCGTGCCCAGGCTGATGCCTACGCCGAACACGATGATCGTGCCCCAGGGAATGCGGCTTTGCACGTCCTTCCAGGTCATCACGCCGATGCGCGGCAGCATCAGCACCACCAGTCCGGCATAGGTGGTCGAAGTGGTATCGAAACGGTGCAGCTTGCCCTCGGTGGCCCACAGCGCCAACAGGCCGATCATCACGATCATCAGGCGCTTTTGCGCGGGCGTGGTGGGGCCCAGGTCGGCCAGCGAGCGCTCGACCGCTTCCTTGCCCCCGGCGATGCTGTCCGATTCGGGAGGCAGCATCTTCAGCACCAGGACCAGCAGCACTGCGGACATGATGACCGCCCAGGGCACGCCGGCCACCAGCCAGTCGGACCAGGTGACCCGTTCGCCCAGCATTTTCTCCATGAAGCCGACCGTCAGCAGGTTCTGTGCGGCGGCGGTCTGGATGCCGACGTTCCAGATGCTGGTGCCCTGGGCCACGACGATCATCAGGCCGGCGGCGATGTTCGAGCGTTTCTCGACGCCGAAGGCCGCGATCACGCCCATCATGATGGGCACCACGCAGGCGCTGCGCGCGGTGGCGCTGGGCACCAGCAGGCTCAGCACCACGATGACGGCGGTGGCGCCCAGCAGCGCCCGGCGCGTGGTGGTGCCCACGCGCGAGAGCGTGACCAGGGCGATGCGCTTGTCCAGCCCGGTGTGGGTCATGGCCGCGGCGATGAACAGGGCGCCGGCTACCAGCGCCAGCGCGCTGTTGGAAAAGCCGCTGAGCGCCATGCCGATGGCGGCCGAGGTGCCATAGGCCAGGCCCGGGTCGGCCAGCGTGGGCGCCGTGCCTATCAGGAAGGCCATGAGCGCGGTGATCATGATGGCGCTGGCCTCGTAGGAGACCGCTTCGGTGATCCAGATGACCACGGCGAAGGCCAGGATGGCCAGCATGCGCTGGCCGGCGACCGGCAGCTCGGCCGGCAGCGGCAGCAAGAGGACCGCGACAAGGGCCGCCAGGGCGGCGAACAGTCCGACAGGCAGGCGTACGCGCTCTGGCGTCGGTTTGGGGGCGGGGGCTGCGGCTAGCGAGTTCAAGCAAGGCTCCTGTACAAGGTGATACACAGGGCGGACATGCCGTCCTCTACAGGGCACGAAGCATTGCGGCCGCTCCTGCCTGCATTGTGTCCCGCATGGCCTCGATCGCGCCTTGACGCAGATCTAGCGCCGCGGAAAAAAGCCCCCACGCTGCGCCTTCGGCTTGCTGCCCCCCGAGGGGGCCGTTTTTGCCTTGGGGCGGCCCTGCGGCAAAAAAGCCCCCACGCTGCGCCTTCGGCTTGCTGCCCCCCGAGGGGGCCGTT
The DNA here is from genome assembly GCF_037026685.1 of Orrella sp. JC864. Taxonomy (NCBI): domain Bacteria; kingdom Pseudomonadati; phylum Pseudomonadota; class Betaproteobacteria; order Burkholderiales; family Alcaligenaceae; genus Orrella; species Orrella sp. JC864. The sequence continues at coordinate 15,472 of NZ_JBANET010000020.1, forward strand.
TTTGCCTTGGGGCGGCCCTGCGGCAAAAAAGCCCCCACGCTGCGCCTTCGGCTTGCTGCCCCCCGAGGGGGGCCGTTTTTGCCTTGGGGCGGCCCTGCGGCAAAAAAGCCCCCACGCTGCGCCTTCGGCTTGCTGCCTCCCCGCGCAGGCCGCGGACGCGCCAGGCCGGCGCCGTCAGGGCGCCAGGATATGGCGCAGATGCGTTTCCGTATGCGCGGTGGGCGCCACCCGCCAGCCGCTTTGCGCATAGCGCAGCCAGCTGCCCAGCACGAAATGGGTCAGCAGGCTGCCGTAGGCGGCAGCGTCGGTGTCGGGCGGCAGCTCGCCGTCATTGACGGCGGTGCGTATGCATTGCTTGAACGACGCCTCGATGCGGTCGTTGACATGGTTGATGCGGTCCAGCAGCCGGTGATCCTCGGTAACGAGCGCATCGCCCGTCAGCACCCGCGTCATGCCCCGGTTGCGCTCGGAGAACGACAGCAGCATGCGCGCGATGCCGCGCGCCTGGCCCAGGCCGTGCTGCTCGACCACGGTGATCTGGTTGATCAGCGTGAAGATGCTGGTCTCGATGAACTCGATCAGTCCCTCGAACATCTGGGCCTTGCTGGCGAAATGGCGGTACAGCGCCGCCTCGGAAATGCGCATGCGGGCGGCCAGCGCGGCAGTGGTGATGCGCGCGGCGCGCGGCTGCTCGAGCATTTCTGCGAGCGTCTGCAAGATCTGGGTCCGTCGTTCTCCGGGTTTGCTGGCCATGGCGATGCTGGAGATCCTGTGGAAGCGGAGCGGCGCCCGCGCGCTGCGGCGCCGCGCCGGCGGCGCGGTCAGCGCCGGCGCACGGGGCGGCGCTGTTGCAGCAGGTGTTCGACCGAGTTTACCCGCAAGTCGACGTAATCTGCGCGCCCCCGGTGCAGCTTGGCGAACGGCGTGCCGGGGTGAAAAACGTGCACCGTGCGGATCCCTGCCGCGCGCGCGCCGCGCAGGTTGCACAGGGTGTCCTCGACCAGCACCGCGCGCGAGGCGGGGATGCCTTCACGCGCCAGCACGTAGCGCATCAGCGCCACCGAGGGCTTGGGCCGGAAGGTGCCGTGGATGCGCATCTGCTCGATGGCCCAGATGCTGTCGAAGGCCCGCAGGGCTTTCAGGTGCTTGAGCACGGCGCGGGCATAGTCCAGCGGGGCGTTGGTGACCAGCACCTTGCGTCCGGGCAGGCGGGCCAGCATGCGGGCCAGCCCCTTGGGCGCGCGCACCAGCGGGCCGACCTCGAAATCGTGGCTGAGCGCCAGGAACTCGCGCACGTCCACGCCGTGGTGGCGGTGCATGCCGATGACGGTGGCGCCGTAGCGGTGCCAGTACTTGGCGCGCAGGCGGTTGGCCTCGTCCTGGTCCACGCCCAGCGTACGCGCCACGGCCGCCGTCATGCCCACGTTGATGTGCGAGAAGATGGCGTGCGAGGTATTGTGCAGCGTGTTGTCCAGGTCGAACAGCCACACCGGGTGCGCCCGGTCAGCCGGACTCAGTTCCTGGCGGGTGCGCAGCCGGCGCACCGGCGGGCCGTGCAGCCGGCGCGGATCTGCAGCCATCAGCGCGACCGGATCATCGTGCCCACGCCCTGGTTGGTCAGGATCTCGAGCAGCAGGCAGTGCGGCACGCGGCCATCGACGATGTGCACGGAGTTCACGCCGTTCTTGGCCGCGTCCAGCGCCGAGGAGATCTTGGGCAGCATGCCGCCGGAGATCGTACCGTCGGCGAACAGGCTGTCCACGCTCTGCGCGGTCAGGCCGGTGAGCAGCTTGCCGTCCTTGTCCAGCACGCCGGGCGTGTTGGTCATCATCACGAGTTTCTCGGCGCCCAGGACCTCGGCCATCTTGCCCGCCACCACGTCGGCGTTGATGTTGTAGGCCTGGCCGTCCTCGCCGTAGCCGATCGGGGAGATGACCGGGATGAACTGGTCGTCCTGCAGCGCCTTGACCACGGCCGGCTCGATGCGCACCACGTCGCCCACGAAACCGATGTCCAGCTTCTGGCCGGGGTGCTCGCGGTCGTCCATCATCTTGCGCTCGGCCAGGATCAGCGCGCCGTCCTTGCCCGTCAGGCCGACCGCCTTGCCGCCGGCCTCGTTGATCATCATGACGATGTCCTGCTGCACCTGGCCGCCCAGGACCCACTCGACCACTTCCATGGTGTCGGCGTCGGTCACGCGCATGCCCTGCAGGAAGGTGCCCTGCTTGCCCACGCGGCGCAGCGCCGCGTCGATCTGCGGGCCGCCGCCGTGCACCACCACCGGGTTCAGGCCGACCAGCTTGAGCAGCACCACGTCGTGGGCGAAGCTGCGCTGCAGGCGCTCTTCGGTCATGGCGTTGCCGCCGTACTTGACCACGACGGTCTTGCCGTGGAAACGGCGGATATAGGGCAGGGCTTCGGACAATACGCCGGCCTTGATGGCGGGCGAGAGCGCGTTCAGGGATTCGGCAAGGGCGGCGTCTTCGGCGGAACTCATGGTGGCGGCTAACCTGGCTGTCTGGCTTGGCGGGCGCGGCCCCCACGGGCCGCGGCGAGCGGAAATTGTAGCTTGGCGCGCGCCGCGGCGAGCGCCGCGCTTAGCCGGCCAGGGCTTTTTCCAGGGCGGCGTGGAATTCGCCCTTGTCGTATTCGCCCAGGTAGCGCTTGACGATGCGCCCTTGCCTGTCGATCAGGAAGGCGGTGGGCGTGAGTCTGACGTCGCCGAAGGCGCGCGCGATCTCGCCCTTGGAATCCAGCACCACCTTGAACGGCAGCTCGCGCGTCTGCGCGAAATTGAGCACGTAGTTGGGCGGGTCGTAGTCCATGGCCACCGCGATGGTCTCGAAGCCCCGCTCGTGATAGCGCCGGTAGTTCTCGATGGTGTCGGGCATCTGCTTGATGCAGGTGACGCAGCTGGTGGCCCAGAACTTGACCAGCACCACCTTGCCTTCGAGCCCCTGCATGCTCAGCGGCTCGCCGGCGATGGTGGTCATGGCCACGGCGGGCGCTTGCGGCGCCGGGGTCCATACGAACCAGGCGCCCAGCGCGAGGACGATGGCGGCGGCCAGGCCGAGCAGGAGTTTTTTCATGGGGCCGCGCCTACTGGATGGGCATGACTTCGACGTTGGCGCCGCTGCTGCTGCCGCTGCCGGCCGGCGCCTGGTCGTTGCCCGGGGTGGTGATGGGGGCGGCCTTCTTCTGCGGCTCGGGGTTCTTGCCGGCCTCGAGCAGGGCGCGCTCTTCCTCGGGCGACATGATCTCGAACAGCTTGACCACGCGCTGCACGCCGCTGACGTTGGCCGCCGCCGCGGCGGCGTAGTCGCCTTCCAGGCGCGTGACCTTGCCCATCAGGTAGACGGTGCCGCGGTGGGTGGTGACCACGATGGTGCGCGAGGGCACCCCGCGCGTGTTGACCAGGGCGGCGCGCACCTTGGAGTTGACCCAGATGTCGTTGCGCACGATGTCGCCCGTGGCCACCGGGCCCACGGTGAGCTGGTTGACCACGCGGCTGACGTTCTCGACCTTGCCGGCCAGGGTGCCGGCCTGCTGCTTGCTGGCTTCGTCGGCGATGTCGCCCACCAGCAGCACCACGGTCTGGTAGACCGCCGCGCTGACCTTGGCCTTGTCGCCGAAGTGGCGGCGCATGTTGCTCTCGACCTTGAGCGCGATGTTCTGGTCTTCGAGCTGCACGCCGGCGGTGCGCCGGTCGGTGGCCACCAGCGCCGTGCCCCCGGCCGCCGCGCCCACGACCACCGGCGCGCAGGCCGACAGCGTGGCGGCGGCCGCCGCCAGCAAGGCGGCCAGCAGCAAGGAGCGGGCGGCGGTCCGGCGCGGGAAAGCGGTCATGCGGTGTCTCCTAGCAATAGGGCGTCGATGCCGTCGCACAAGGCGTGCAGCAGCAGGATATGGACTTCCTGGATGCGCATGGTTCGGTCATGCGGCACGCACAGGTGGATATCGTCGGGCCCGAGCAGATCGTTGAAGGCGCCGCCGCCCTTGCCCGACAGCGCGATGACGCGCATGTCGCGTTCGTGCGCCGCTTCGATGGACAGGGCGACGTTGGCGGAGTTCCCGCTGGTCGAGATCGCCACCAGCACGTCGCCGGGCTGGCCCAGCGCCAGCACCTGCCGCTCGAATACGTGCTCGTAGCCGTAGTCGTTGCCCACCGCCGTCAGGATGGAGGTGTCGGTGTTCAGCGCGATGCCGGGCAGCGGCAAGCGTTCGCGCTCGAAGCGCCCGACCAGTTCGGCGACGAAATGCTGGGCGTCGGCGGCCGAGCCGCCGTTGCCGCAGGCCAGGATCTTGCCGTTGTTGGCCAAGGTGGTGAACAGCAGTTCCACACCCTGGGCCAGCGGCTCGGCCAGGGCCCGGCCGCTTTCCTGCAGGACGGCGGCCGAATCGTTGAAATGCGCGGTCATGCGCGAGGTCATATCCATGCGCGCGATTATCTCACGGCCTCGAAAGCGGCGCGTATCCAGGTGATGCCGCCCGGGCCGGCGGCCACCACGTCGAAGCGGCAGGCCGGCGTGCGCGCGCCCCAGTGCCGCAGGGCCAGCTGAGGCAGGAAGAAGGCCGCAGCGCGGGCCAGCCGCTCCTGCTTGGCGGCGGCCACGCTGGCCGCCGCGCCGCCGTAGCGGTCGCTGGCGCGGTGGCGTACCTCGACGAAGACCAGTACGTCGCCTTCGCGCATGACCAGGTCGATCTCGCCGGCGCGGCAGCGCAGGTTGCGCGCCAGCGGCTGCAGCCCCGCCCGGCACAGCAGGCGCAGGGCCTGGTCTTCGCTGGCGCGGCCCTGGCGCTGGGCCGGCGTGGGCGGCCTGGCCGGCGGCGTCGGGCCGCCTGCCGCCCGGGTACGGCCGGCCGCCCGCGCGCGCCGGCGCAGGGCCTTGCGCTGGGCCTCGCGCGCGGCGCGCCAGGCGTGCAGATCGTCCGGTGGGGGCATGGGCGTGCGTGCCAAACCATTACACTGGCAGCATCGCCCACCGACCTTCCCCCAGCAAGTCCCCCATGAACCAAAAAGTCCAGTCCGCCGAGCCCGCCTGGCGCCGCGTGGCCGAGCGCGTGGCCGAGCAGCATTGGCCCGAGGGCGCGCTCTATGTCGTGGCCACGCCCATCGGCAACCTGGGCGACCTGGGCCTGCGCGCCTGGCAGGCGCTGCTGCGCGCGGACGTGATCGCCGCCGAGGACACCCGCGCCAGCCGCGTCCTGATGGACGCCTGGGGCATCTCCACGCCGCTGATGGCCGCGCACCGGCACAACGAGGCGCAGGCCGCCCAGGCCATCGTCGAGCGGCTGGCGCAAGGGCAGCGTGTTGCGCTGGTATCGGATGCGGGCGCGCCGGCCGTCAGCGACCCGGGCGCGCGCATCGTGCGCGCCGTGCGCGAGGCCGGCCGCCCGGTGGTCCCGGTGCCCGGGCCCAGCGCGGTGGTCGCCGCCCTGATGGGCAGCGGCGTCACCAGCGACGAGAATCCCGCCTTCGCCTTCGCGGGCTTTCCCCCCGCCAAGGCGGCCGCGCGCCAGCGTTGGCTGCGGCAATGGTGCGCCCTGCCGGCGCCGGTGCTCATCTACGAATCCCCGCATCGCCTGGCGGCCACCCTGGACGGCCTGGCCGAAATCGCCGGGCCCCAGCGCCGCCTGACGGTAGCGCGGGAGCTGACCAAGCGCTTCGAAGAGATCGACACCATCGAACTGGGGCAGGCCCGCCAGTGGCTGGCGGCCGCGCCGCAGCGCGGGCAGGGCGAATTCGTGCTGATCGTGCACGAGGCGCCCGCGCCCGAGGCCGCCGACGGGCAATCCGTGCCCCCCGAGACCGAGGCCTTGCTCGAGGCCTTGCTGGAAACCGTCTCGGTGCGCGATGCCGCGCGGGTGGCCGCGCGGGTCAGCGGGCTGCCGCGCGACCTGCTGTACGCCTGGGCCCTGGCCCGCAAGCCGGCCTGAAGCGGGCCGGCGGCGCGGGCAGTCCGGGCCGCCGGCGCCAGGCGGGCATCCGCCCTCCCATCGTCGCCGGGCGGGATTGAATTTTCTAACAGACCGGTCTATTCTTGGCGCTGCGAGAAGACCGCGGGAGCGGGTTCATCGGCGCATCCCGCGCAGCCTTGCCCGGCCGCGGCGGCTGGCCGATGTCTTCATGACTCTGAACGGATCCAAAGGAAGGGAGACGGATGTTCAAAGCGATACTGCTTAGCCAGCAAGACGGCCGTACCCACGCCGAAGTGACGGAACTGGACGATGCGCAGCTGCCGTCCGGCAACGTCACGGTGGACGTGGCCTACTCCACCATCAACTACAAGGATGGCCTGGCCATCACGGGCCAGGGGCCGGTGGTGCGGCAGTGGCCCATGGTGCCGGGCATCGATTTCGCCGGCACCGTCAGCCAAAGCGATGATCCGCGCTTCAGCCCCGGCCAGCAGGTGCTGCTGAACGGCTGGGGCGTGGGCGAGACGCACTGGGGCGGGCTGGCGCAGCGCGCGCGCGTGCCGGGCGACTATCTCATCGCGCTGCCCGAGGGCCTGAGCCCGCGCGCGGCGATGGGCATCGGCACGGCCGGCTACACGGCGATGCTGTCGGTGCAGGCCTTGCAGCAGGCGGGGCTGGCGCCGGGCGACGGCGAGGTGCTGGTGACCGGCGCCAACGGCGGGGTGGGCAGCTTTGCCGTCGCCATCCTGGCGCGGCTGGGCTATCGCGTGGCGGCCAGCACCGGCCGCCCGCAGGCGGCGCAGCGGCTGCGGGACCTGGGCGCATCCGAGATCATCGACCGCGCCACGCTGTCCGAGAAAGGCAAGCCGCTGCAGAAGGAGCGCTGGGCCGGCGCGGTGGACAGCGTGGGCGGGCACACGCTGGCCAATATCTGCGCCAGCCTGCGCTACGGCGGCGTGGTCACGGCCTGCGGCCTGGCGCAAAGCATGGATCTTCCGGCCTCGGTGGCGCCGTTCATCCTGCGCGGCGTCAGCCTGCTGGGCATCGACAGCGTCAGGGCTGCGCGCGAGCGCCGCGAGGCAGCCTGGCAGGCCCTGGCCCGCACGCTGGAGCAGCCGCTGATAGACCGCATCGCCGCCCGCGAAGTCGGGCTGGCGCAGGCCATCGAAGCGGGCCAAGACATCCTGCGCGGCACGGTCCAGGGGCGGGTGATCGTCGATCCGAACCGCTGAGCGCGGCCGGGAAACCGGCGGCGCCGGCCCCTAATGCCCGAAGGCCAGCGCCGGCTGCACGCCGGTACGGTCGGCCACCATTTGCAGGGCGCTTTCCGCCGCGGCGCGATCCGGATAGGGGCCGATGCGCACGCGGTACCAGCGGTCTACCTGCTGCACGGTGACGGCGGGCGTCTCGCCGGGCTGGAAGGCGCTGTTGACGCGACCGGCCAGCGCCTGCGCGTTGCCCGGTTCGCCGAAGGCGCCCAACTGCAGGAAATAGGCGCCGGCCACGGGCGCGGCCGCAAAGGATGCCGGTGCGGGCGGCGGCGGCAGCGGGCGAGGCGCCGCGGGCGGGGGCAGGGGCGCGGGCGCCTGCGCGGGTTCGCGCAGCGCCACCGGCTGCGCGGCCGGCGCCTGTTGCGGCGGGACGGCGGGCGCGCCGGCGGCGATGCGCCGGATCTCGTCGGGCATGATGCGCTCGACGATGACCTCGTCGCTGCCCGGGCCCAGGATGCCCAGCTTGTGGGCCGCCACGTACGACAGGTCGATGATGCGATTGCTGTGGAAGGGCCCGCGGTCGTTCACGCGCAGCACGACCGTCTTGCCGGTGGCCACCCGGGTGACGCGCACGTAGCTGGGAATGGGCAGCGTGGGATGCGCGGCCGTCATGGCGTACATGTCGTAGCGCTCGCCGTTGGAGGTGGGGTTGCCGTGGAACTTCTTGCCGTACCACGAGGCCACGCCGCGCGCTCGGTAGGGCTGGCCGCTGGTGTCGGGCACGTAGCGCTTGCCGAAGATCACATAGGGACGGTTCGGTCCGCTGGCCAGCGGCTCGATGCGCGGCACGGCGTCGGGCACCCTGTCCAGGTTGGACGGGGGCCTTGCGGGCGGGCCGTCGTCCTTGTAGTAGCCGCCGCCGCGCGTGCCGGTCTTGGGCGCCGAGCCGCAAGCGGCCAGCAGCAGTATCAGCGCCAGCACGGCCAGGCGGCAGAGCCAGGCCGGCAGGGGCAAAAACCAGGCTGGCGCGACCCTGTCAAGCATGCTCGTCGGGCAGCTGGTTGCGGTGGCGCACCAGCAGCGGCTGATGATCGGCGAAGCGCCTGGCCAGCTCCTCGACCACGTACACCGAGCGATGCTGGCCGCCCGTGCAGCCGATGGCCACCGTCAGGTAGCTGCGGGTGTCCTGGATATAGCGCGGCAGCCACTTGCGGATGAAAGCGGTGATGTCGTCGATCATCTGGCCGACCTGCTCGAAGCCGGCCAGCCACTTGGCCACGGGTTCGTCGCGCCCGGTCAGCGGCCGCAGGTTGCTGTCGTAGTGCGGGTTGGGCAGGCAGCGCACGTCGAACACCAGGTCCGCATCGCGCGGCACGCCGCGCTTGTAGGCGAACGACTGGAAGGTCAGCACCAGCGGCCGCCGGTCGGCCTGCACCAGGTCCCGCACCCAGGCGCGCAACTGCCCCGGCGTCAGTTCGGAGGTGTCGATGACGTGTTCCTGCTCGCGCAGCGGCGCCAGCAGCTCGCGCTCGCGCGCGATGCATTCCTTGAGCGACGGCCTGGCGCCGCCGGGCAGGTCCAGGCGGTCGGTCAGCGGGTGGCGCCGGCGCGATTCGGAGTAGCGCTGCACCAGCGTCTCGGTGTTGGCGTCCAGGAAGATCACGCGCAGGTGGGTGCCCATGCCGCGCAAGGCGGTGATCACGTCGGGCAGCTCGGCCAGCTCGCCCGGCGAGCGCACGTCGATGGCCACCGCCACGCGGCCCAGGTTGCTTTCGCGCGCGTTGGCGATGAATTCCTGCAGAAAGCGCACCGGCAGGTTGTCGATGCAGGTAAAGCCGGAATCTTCGAGCAGGCGCAGCGCGACGGACTTGCCCGAGCCGGAGATGCCGGTCAGCAGCACGACGTTCAGCGGGGGGGCGATGTCCTCTTCTTGCACGGCGTTCTATTTGCTGTTTTGCATGATGGCGGCGGCCTGCCGCTCCATGAATTCGCCCAGGGTGTCGATGCCCCGCAGCTTCAGGATGGTGTTGCGCACGGCGGCCTCGACCAGCACCGCCAGGTTGCGGCCCGCCGCCACCTGCAGCATGACGCGCCGCACCGGCAGGCCCAGCATGTCCTGGGTCATGTCCTGCAGCGGCAGGCGCTCGAACTTGTCCTGGGCGGTGGCGCGGATCAGGTGCACGATCAGCTTCAGGCGCATCTTGCGGCGCACCGAGGTCTCGCCGAAGATGGTGCGGATGTCCAGCAGGCCCAGGCCGCGCACTTCGAGCAGGTTCTGCAGCAGCGGCGGGCAATGGCCTTCGATGACGTTGGGCGCGGTGCGCGAGAGCTCGACCGCGTCGTCGGCCACCAGGCCGTGGCCGCGCGAGATCAGTTCCAGCGCCAGCTCGCTCTTGCCCAGCCCCGATTCGCCGGTGATCAGCACGCCCAGGCCCAGCACGTCCATGAAAACGCCGTGCACCGTGGTGGTGGGCGCCAGGCGCTTGCCCAGGTAGATGCGCAGCAGGTCGATCAGCTGCGCGGCGGCGATGGGCGTGGACAGCAGCGGCACCTGCTGGCGCTCGCAGTGCTCGATGAGGTCGTCCGGGGCGCTCAGGCCGTCGCCCAGCAGGATGGCGGGCACGCCGCCGGCCAGCAGCTCTTCGATGTAGTAGACGCGCCGGCGCATTTCCAGGCGCTTGTAGAAGGCCATTTCGGGCTCGCCGAATACCTGGATGCGCGAGGGGTGGATGAGGTTCAGGTGGCCGACCAGGTCGGCGGCCGAGTCGCCTTCCTCGGGCAGGGCGTTGTCGGCCGAGGCATGCCCCGCTATCCAGGTGAACGGGATCTTGTCCGCGTTGTCGTCTACGAGATCCTGGACGGTGAGCATCGGGCGTTCGCTAGTCAGGAGTTGCCGCTGGTGAGCAGCCGGTGCACCGCGGCCGGGTCGGCCTCGGCGATGAGCCGCTCGCGCAAGGGTTTGTTCGAGAGCAGCTGCGCCAGCTCGGCAAGGATGTCCAGGTGCTGCTGGGTGGCCGTCTCGGGCACCAGCAGGATCATCAGCAGCCGCACCGGCTGGCCATCTGGCGCATCGAAGGGCACGGGCTGGGCCAGCCGGTAGAAGGCGGCCAGCGCCTCGGTCAGGCCCTTGACCCGCCCGTGCGGCACGGCCACGCCCTGGCCCAGCGCCGTCGAACCCAGGCGCTCGCGCGAGAACAGGCTGTCGAAGACGATGCTGCGCGCCAGCCCGTGGTGGTTTTCGAACAGCAGGCCGGCTTGCTCGAATGCCCGCTTCTTGCTGGTGGCCGGCAGGTCCAGGACGATGTTTCCAGCCGGCAGGATTTGCGACAGATGGTTCATGCGGACAATTATAGGTTTATATGCGGCAATGCAAAAAAAGGCCCCGCGCTGCGCCTTCGCGCTTGCTGCCGCCCGCGGGAAAGGTTCTACCCGGGTCGGGCGGCGCGACGGGGCAAGAATAGACCGGCTGCTGCGGAAAGGGAATCGGGATCGGCCGGAAGGCAACGCTTTTTCCGGCGGCGGGGATGCCGGGCGGGGGCCAGGCGCTTTGGGGAGGGCCGGGCCCGGGGCCCCCACGGACTGCCTGGGGGCGCGGGCCGCTGCACGTTGACGGGCGCTATGCCGCCATCTGCCGCTTGGCGGGCTCGTGCGAATGGTTCTGCAAACGGTCCTTGTGCTGGATGACCTTGCGATCGATCTTGTCGGCCAGGGCGTCGATGGCCGCGTAGAGGTTTTCTTCGACTGCCTCGCAGTGGATGTCCTTGCCGCGCACGCGCATGGTGATTTCCGCGCGGTGACGCAAGGGCTCTACCGAGAGCATGACCTGCGTGTCGATGACATGGTCGAAATGCCGCAGCACTCGCGCCAGCTTGTTCAAGACATATTCCCGGATGGCGGGCGTGACGTCGAGGTGGTGACCGCTGATGCTCAGGTTCATATCGGGCTCTCCTATCGAGAAAAGATGCGCCGTCGGCGCGGTTGGTACGTCTAGGCTTCCCTCCAAAAAAAATGACAGTTTCGAGTCCAGTTTATAGAGATTCGGCAGCGATTCCAACCAGCGCGCGGGCGCCCGGCTGCAGACTACATCCTGAAATGTTCGCCCAGATAGACGCGCCGCACGGCCGGGTCGCCGACGATCTCGTCGGGATGGCCGTCGGTGAGCACCTTGCCCTCGCTGATGATGTAGGCGCGGTCGCAGATCCCCAGCGTCTCGCGCACGTTGTGGTCGGTGATGAGCACGCCGATGCCCCGGCTCTTGAGAAAGCGCACGATGCGCTGGATCTCGATGACCGCGATGGGATCCACGCCGGCGAAGGGCTCGTCCAGCAGGATGAAGCGCGGCTGGGTGGCCAGGGCCCGGGCGATTTCGACGCGGCGGCGCTCGCCGCCCGATAGCGAGACCGCCATGTTGCGGCGGATGTGGCCGATCTGCAGCTCCTCGAGCAGCGACTCGAGCAGATCCTCGATCTGCTTGCCGCGCAGCAGCTTGCCATGCCGGTCCACCTGCAGCTCTAGCACGGCGCGGATGTTCTGCTCGACCGTCAGGCGGCGGAACACCGAGGCGTCCTGGGGCAGGTAGGACAAGCCCAGGCGCGCGCGCTTGTGGATGGGCATGGCCGTGACCGGCACGTCGTCGATCTCGATGCGGCCGGCGTCGGCCGGCACCAGGCCCACGATCATGTAGAAGCTGGTGGTCTTGCCCGCGCCGTTGGGGCCGAGCAGGCCCACGACCTCGCCGCTGTCGACGGAGATCGAGACGTCCTGCACGACGGTGCGCCCGCCGTAGGTCTTGCGCAGGCCGACCGCGCGCAGGCGCCCCGGGGCCTGCTGCGCGCCGGAGGCCACCGCCGCCGAGGCGGCCGGCAGGGAAGCGGGAGAGGAAGTCGATTCGCTCATGCGTCGGGCAATCAAGGTTGGGCGGCGCCCGGCTTGGCGTTGGCGCCGCCCGCCTGCGCGCAGGCGGCGGCCGCCGCCTCGGACTTGGCGCGCGGCTGGGCGATCGAGCGCACGCGCCCGCCGGGGGCCGCCGAGCCGCTTCCGCCGGTGGCCTGGTAGGTGTCGTTCTGCTGGTTGTAGCGGATGCGCTCGCCGCTGACGCTGTCAAACGGCTTGCCGCACACCAGGCGGGTGACCACGGCCTGGCCGATCATCTCGATGGTCTCGTTCCTGCCGTCGTATTCGGCGCGCTGGCCCACCGCCTCGATGACCTCGCTGGAGCCGGGCCGCACCTGGCGGATGTGCACCAGGCGGCCCTTGCCCACCGTGGCGGTGCCGTGCTGGAAGCCCTGCGCGTCCTCGCGCATTTCCAGGGTGTCGGCCCGCAGGGTCAGGTCGCCGCGCGTCATGATGACGTTGCCGGTGAAGGTGCTTTGCCGCTTGACGTCGTCGTAGTGCAAGGAGTCGGACAGGATCAGCGTGTCGGGTTCTTCGGCCTGGCCCGCGGCCTGCGCGTGCGCCGGCGCGGCGAGCAGCGAGAGGGCCAGGGTCAGCAAGGGGGCGGCGAGGCGTAGGCGCTTGGCAGGCATGGCGGTATGCGGGTCAAGGAGTCGGATTGTCGTTCAGGCGGCGGCGCCCGCTGATCGGGCCGCTGTCGGCGCCGGAAATCTGCACGTCGGTGGCCGAGTGTACGTCGAGCTGGCGGGTGCGGTTGTTGTAGCGCATGCCGGTGCCGTTCATGCGCGAGCGGCCGTTGACCACCTGCGCCGGCTTGTCGGTGTAGGCCAGGTCTTCGTCCGGCAGGATGATGATCTCTTCGCTGCGCACGTCCATGGCGGCCCGCTCGCCGTCGGCCATGCGGTGCAGGTGCGCGTCCTCGCGCATGATGATGCGCGCGCCGTCCTGGTCCATGTAGGCCTTGCGGGAGGTGCCGATGGTGACCGGGTTGCCGGCCTGCTGGCCGACCGCGCGCGGTTCGGTGATCTCGTAGGAGTCGTCGTCCGGATAATGCTGCAGCAGTGCGCCCTCGAGCCGGTTGATGGGCTTGCCGCTGGCGTCCGAGCGCAGCATCACGAACCGCTCGGCCCAGGCGTCCGGCTCGTGGGTGACGCGCCGCGGCGGGTCGATCGGGATGGCCCGCTGCGCGTAGTCGGCCGCCCACCAGGTGCCCAGCACCAGGGCGATCAGCAGGCCCAGCGCGATGAGGGTGGGAAAGCGGTCTCTCATGTCTTACTGGTTGACTCCGGGGCCCAGCAGGCCCGGCTGGAAGAAGGCGCCCAGCCGGCCCTGCGCGGCCAGGATGAGGTCGCAGCATTCGCGCGCCGCGCCGCTGCCGCCGGGACGGCTGGCGACCCAGTGCGCGGCCTGCGCGACGTAGGCCGGCGCATCCGGGACGCTGGCGGCAAAGCCCGCGCGCTGCATGGCCGGCAGGTCGATCAGGTCATCGCCCATGAAGCCGGTGTGTTCCAGTAGGACATTCAGGCGCTGCGCCAGTTCCGTCAGGGCCTGGCCCTTGTCCTGCACGCCCTGCATGACGTGGGCGATGCCCAGCTCGGCGGCGCGCCGGTCGGCGATGGGGCCCTGGCGGCCGGTGATCAGCGCCACGGTGATGCCGCTCTTGACCAGCAGGCGCAGGCCATGCCCGTCCAGGGCATGGAAGCGCTTGGCCACTTCGCCGTGTTCGCCGTACCACAGGCTGCCGTCGGTAAGCACGCCGTCGACGTCGAACACCATCAGGCGCAGCGGCGCCAGGCGTTCGCGCACGGCCGGCGGCACGCGCGACAGGACCAGGGCTTCGGCGGGATGCGGGGGGGTAAGCGTCGGTTCCATCTCGTATCAGACTACCTTGGCGGCCATCAGGTCGTGCATGTGCAGGGCGCCGGCCAGGCGGCCTTCCCCGTCCAGCACGAGCATCTGGCTGATTTTCAGTTCGTCCATCCGGGCGGCGGCGTCCACGGCCAGGGCTTCGGCGGCGATGGTGCGGGGGTTGCGCGTCATGCCTTCGGTCACGGGCAGGCCGCGCACGTCCCCGCGTTTTTCGATCAGGCGGCGCAGGTCCCCGTCGGTGAAGATGCCCACGGGGCGGCGCTGCGGATCCAGCACCACTGCCATGCCCATGCCCTTGGCCGAGATCTCCTCGAGCGCCTGAAACACGGTGGCGTCCTGGGCCACCGCCGGCAGGGCGGCGCCGCGCCGCATGACGTCGCCCACGTGGGTAAGCAGCCGGCGTCCCAGGGCCCCGCCCGGGTGCGAGCGGGCGAAATCCTCGGGGCCGAAGCCGCGGGCCTGCAGGCAGGCCACCGCCAGCGCATCGCCCAGCGCCAGGGCGGCGGTGGTGCTGGCGGTGGGCGCCAGGTTCAGCGGGCAGGCCTCGTGCTCGACCGCGCCGTCCAGGTGCACGTCCGCCAGCCGGGCCAGCTCCGAGTCGGGGTTGCCGGTGATGGCGACGATCCGCGCGCCCATGCGGCGCGCTGGCGGGATGATGGTGAGCAGTTCCTGGCTGGCGCCCGAGTGCGACAGGCACAGCATGACGTCCTGGGACGTGATCATGCCCAGGTCGCCGTGCACCGCCTCGGCGGCATGCATGAAGAAGGCCGGCGTGCCGGTCGAGGCCAGGGTGGCGGCGATCTTGCGCGCCACATGGCCGGTCTTGCCCAGGCCGCTGACCACCACGCGGCCCTTGCACTGCAGCAGCAGCTCGCAGGCCTGCGCGAAACTGTCGTCCAGCCGCCGGGCCAGCGTCTCGATGGCCTGGGCCTCGATGCGCAGGGTGCGCCGGGCGCTTTCCAGGGCCGTGTGGGTCGGGGTTGCGTTCATCGCCGGAGTTTAATTCATCGCCAGCCGCCCGGCAGGGCGGACAAGGGGGCGCCCGCCGGCGCGGCGGGCCCGGCCGCCCCCGGGCCGGCCCTGCCTGTTTGCGGGGGGCGGCGCCGCTGTGGCAAGCTTTCGCGTCTTTTCCCGCATCCTTTTCTTTCACGACGCTCAAGGCGCCCGCCATGTCCGACATTCCCGCTCCCATTCTTGGTACTCCTTCCAGTCCTTCGGCCACGCGCGTGATGCTGCTGGGCGCCGGCGAACTGGGCAAGGAGGTCGTCATCGCCCTGCAGCGCCTGGGCGTGGAAGTGATCGCCGTCGACCGCTACGAGAACGCCCCCGGCCACCAGGTCGCGCACCGCGCCCACGTGGTGGCCATGACCGATGCCCAGGCGCTGCGCCGCGTCATCGAGGCCGAGCGGCCCGACGTGGTGGTGCCCGAGATCGAGGCCATCGCCACCGACCTGCTGGTCGAGCTCGAGGCGGCCGGGGTCACGCGCGTCACGCCCACGGCGCGCGCCGCCCGCCTGACCATGAACCGCGAGGGCATCCGCCGCCTGGCGGCCGAGACCCTGGGCCTGCCCACTTCGCCCTACCGTTTCGTCGATACCGAGGACGAGCTGCGCGCGGCCATCGGCCAGATCGGCTATCCCTGCGTGATCAAGCCGGTCATGTCCTCCTCGGGCAAGGGCCAGTCCGTCATCCGGGGCGAGCAGGACGTGGCCCAGGCCTGGCGCTACGCCCAGGAGGGCGGCCGGGTGGGCGGCGGGCGCGCCATTGTCGAGGGTTTTATCGACTTCGACTACGAGATCACCTTGCTGACCGTGCGCTGCCGCGGCGCGGACGGCAGCGTGCAGACGCGCTTTTGCGACCCCATCGGCCATCGCCAGGTGGACGGCGACTACGTCGAGAGCTGGCAGCCGCATCCCATGTCGCCGCGCGCGCTCGAGCGGGCCCGGGAGATCGCGCTGGCGGTCACCGGCGAGCTGGGCGGGCTGGGGCTGTTCGGCGTGGAGCTGTTCGTGGCCGGCGACCAGGTCTGGTTCTCGGAGGTCAGCCCGCGCCCGCACGACACCGGCATGGTCACGATGATCACCCAGGAGCAGAACGAGTTCGAGCTGCATGCGCGCGCCCTGCTGGGGCTGCCGGTGGACACCAGCCTGCGCCGGCCGGGCGCCAGCAGCGTGATCTACGGCGGCGTGCAGGCGCAGGGCGTGCGTTTTCACGGCGTGGCGCAGGCCCTGGCCGAGCCGGGCACCGACATCCGCCTGTTCGGCAAGCCCGAATCCTATGTGCGCCGGCGCATGGGCGTGGCGCTGGCCACGGCCCCGGACGTGCAGGCCGCCCGCGAAAAGGCGGTGCGTGTCTCGCAGGGCGTGACGGTCGCGGCGCCGTAGCTTTGCGCCGGCAGGGTCGGCGCGCGGGCCGCGCACCCGATCCCGCTGCCGTTTGACCTGGATCAAGGCCCCGCCCGGGGCAGGCAGGCACACTGAGGGCCTTGCTTGCGCCGGGTTTCTTTTTGTTTGATAATTTCAGAAATTTCTGAAATCACTGTAACTGATGAAAAGGCCCGGCAGCATGAAACTCACCCCCCAGACCGAACGTTTCGTGCTGCATTTCGGCGAAATGGGCAGCCGCTGGGGCGTAAACCGCACGGTGGGCCAGATCTATGCGCTCATTTTTTTGTCCGAGCATCCGCTCAATGCCGACGAAATCGCCGAAACCCTGGGTTTTTCGCGCTCGAACGTCAGCATGGGCCTGAAGGAGCTGCAGTCATGGCGGCTGGTCAAGCTGGTGCACCAGGTCGGCGATCGGCGCGACTACTTCGATTCGCCCAAGGACGTCTGGGAGATCTTCCGCGTGCTGGTCGAGGAAAAACGCAAGCGCGAGATCGATCCGACCCTGACCCTGCTGCGCGACACGCTGATCGAGGCGCCGGCCGACCAGGCCGAGCGCCATGCCCAGCAGCGCATGAAAGAGATGCTCGAGCTGATCGAGCTGTCCACCGCCTGGTTCGACGAGATCCAGCGCCTGCCGCCCGAGACGCTCGAGCGCCTGATGCGCCTGGGCTCGAAGGTGCAGAAAGTGCTGGGCCTGGCCGGCAAGCTGCGCGGCGGCGCCGGCCCGGACCGATAGGGGCGGGCGACGGGATGCTCCGCCGCATGAACCCCTTGCCCGCCTTGCTTCGCAACGGGCCCGCCGGGCCCCGGCCGCACGCCTGCCGCGTGCATGTTTCCTGTCAGGGCAGATCATCATGATCGACGTCGTCGACCTGTCGCGGCTGCAGTTCGCCGCGACCGCCATGTTCCACTTCATCTTCGTGCCGCTCACGCTGGGGCTGTCCTTCCTGATCGCCATCATGGAAAGCGTCTACGTGATGACCGGGCGCACCATCTGGCGCAAGATGACCCAGTTCTGGGGCGTGCTGTTCGGCATCAACTTCGCGCTGGGCGTGGGCACGGGGGTGGTGATGGAGTTCCAGTTCGGCATGAACTGGTCCTACTACAGCCACTACGTGGGCGATATCTTCGGCGCGCCGCTGGCGCTTGAAGGGCTGATGGCCTTCTTCCTGGAGGCGACCTTCGTGGGCCTGTTCTTCTTCGGCTGGGACCGCCTGTCCAAGGTCGGCCACCTGGCCGTCACCTGGCTGGTGGCCTTGGGGACCAACCTGTCGGCATTGTGGATCCTGATCGCCAACGGCTGGATGCAGAACCCGGTCGGCTCGCGCTTCAATCCCGAAACCATGCGCATGGAAATGACCGACTTCGCCGCGGTGGTCTTCAACCCCGTCGCCCAGGCCAAGTTCGTGCACACGGTCAGCGCCGGCTACGTCACCGGCGCCATGTTCGTCATGTCCATCAGCGCCTGGTACCTGCTGCGCGGGCGCCACATCGACCTGGCCAAGCGTTCCATGGCGGTGGCGGCCAGCTTCGGCCTGGCCTCGGCCCTGTCGGTGGTGGTGCTGGGCGACGAAAGCGGGTATCTCACCACCGAGCACCAGCGCATGAAGATCGCCGCGATGGAGGCCATGTGGCATACCGAGCCGGCGCCGGCCAGCTTCAA
The DNA here is from genome assembly GCF_037026685.1 of Orrella sp. JC864. Classification (NCBI taxonomy): domain Bacteria; kingdom Pseudomonadati; phylum Pseudomonadota; class Betaproteobacteria; order Burkholderiales; family Alcaligenaceae; genus Orrella; species Orrella sp. JC864. Next base: position 33,411 of record NZ_JBANET010000020.1, read on the forward strand.
CCTGTTCGCCATTCCCGACCAGCAGGCCCGCAGCAATCATTTCGCCGTGGAGATTCCCTACGTCATGGGCATCATCGGCACGCGTTCGCTGACCACGCCCATGCTGGGCATCGAGGACCTGGTCAAGAGCGCCGAGCAGCGTGTGCGCAACGGCGTGACGGCCTATGCCGCCCTGCAGGCCGTGCGGGCCGACCCCGGCGACGCGCAGGCCCGCCAGGTGTTCGACCGGACCTGGAAGGACCTGGGCTACGGCCTGCTGCTCAAGCGCTACCGCGAGGACATCGCACAGGCCACCGACGAGGAAATCGCCCGCGCGGCCTGGGACACCGTGCCCGCCGTGGCCCCGCTGTTCTGGAGCTTTCGCCTGATGGTGGGCCTGGGCCTGTACTTCATCGTGTTCTTCGCGGTGGCCTTCTGGCTGGCCTCGCGCGGGCGCCTGGCCAGCCACCCGCGCCTGCTCAAGATCGCCTTCTGGAGCCTGCCGCTGCCCTGGGTGGCCATCGAGGCGGGCTGGTTCGTGGCCGAGTACGGCCGCCAGCCCTGGGTGATCGAAGGCGTGCTGCCCACCTTCTATGCGGCCTCGGGCCTGACCCTGACGGACCTGGCGATCAGCATGAGCGTCTACATGGCCCTGTACACCGCCCTGGCCATCGTGGGCTACAAGATCATGAAGCGCGCCATCGTGGCCGGCCCCAAGGACGACCAGCCTGCCCCGCAGCCGCCCCGGCCGCAGCCCGAACCGCAAGCGCAGCCGCAAGTTCAACCCCAGCCGGCGGCCGAACCCGCCGGCGCCGCCGACCCCCTTGGCGGCGGCCTGTCGCCGGCCAACTGAGCACGGAGCCCAATGATGGATTCTTCCCTGATTCCCCTGGATTACGCCACGCTGCGCGTGGTGTGGTGGGCCCTGATGGGCGCGCTGATCATCGGCTTTGCGGTCATGGACGGCTTTGACCTGGGCGTGGCGGCGCTGCTGCCCGTGGTCGCGCGCACCGACGGCGAGCGCCGCGTCATGCTCAACCTGGTCGGCCCGGTCTGGGAGGGCAACCAGGTCTGGCTGATCACCGCCGGCGGGGCCATTTTCGCGGCCTGGCCGCTGCTGTACGCCACCTCCTTCTCGGGCTTTTACCTGGCCATGCTGCTGCTGCTGGTGGCGCTGATCGTGCGGCCGGTGGGCTTCAAGTACCGCAGCAAGATCGAGGATCCGCGCTGGCGCGCCACCTGGGACGGCGTGCTGTGCTTCTCGGGCGTGGTCTCGGCCCTGGTGTTCGGCGTGGCGGTGGGCAACGTCATCCTGGGCGTGCCTTTCGGCGTGGAACCGGGCAGCATGCGGCCTTATTACGACGGTTCCTTCTTCGGACTGTTCACGCCCTTTGCCCTGCTGTGCGGCGTACTGAGCGTGGCGCTGCTGGTCACGCACGGCGCGGTGCTGCTGGCCTGGCGCACCGAGGGGCCGGTGGCGGCGCGCTCGCGCAACGTGGCGCGCTTCGGCGCGGTGGCCTGCGCGCTGCTGTTCATCGCCGGCGGCGGCTGGGTGGCCGGCCTGAACGGCTACGCGATCACCAGCCCGGTCGTCGCCGACGCGGCCTCCAACCCCATGGCCAAGACCGTCGAGCTGGCGCAGGGCGGCTGGCTGGCCAACTATGCGCGCTGGCCCCTGCTGTGGCTGGCGCCGGCGGCCGGCATCGGCGCGGCCCTGCTGACGCTGGCGCTGGTGTCGCTGCGCCGCGGCGCCGGATCCTTCGTGGCTTCCTCGGTGATGATCAGCGCCGTCATCCTGACCTTCGGCCTGTCGCTGTTCCCGTTCATCCTGCCTTCCTCGGCCGACCCGCGCGCCAGCCTGACGGTGTGGGATGCCTCTTCCAGCCACGGCACGCTGTGGATCATGCTGCTGGCCACGCTGGTCTTTTTGCCCATCGTCACGGTCTATACCGGCTGGGTGTACCGCGTCATGCGCGGCAAGGTCACCGAAGAGAGCGTCGGCGCCTCTTCCCATTCCTACTGATACGGAGCGACCGCCATGTGGTACTTCTCCTGGATACTCGGCCTGGGCCTGGCCTGCGCCTTCGCCATCCTGAACGCGATGTGGTTCGAGCTGCGCGAAGGCCACGAGCACGAGCCGCTGCCCCGCACGCAGGATCCGCTGCGCGGCGGCGCGCCGGGCGAGCGGGAAAGCGACGATCCGCTGCGCCCGCCCGGCGCCGCGGTCTCATGACCCACCCGGCCGCGCCGTTGCGCGCCGGCGCCGCGCACGCCGCGCCCGATGCCCCGGCCCAGCGCGTGGCGCTGCCGCGCGAGCATGCCCGCTGGCTGGGGGCGCAGACGCGGCTGGCGCGCGGCGCCATGTCGCTGGCGATCGCAGCGCCCCTGCTGGCCGGGGCGCTGCTGCTGGGGCAGGCCTGGCTGCTGGCCAGCGTGCTGCACCAGGCCATCGCGCTCGAGCGCGCCGCGGCCCAGCTCTGGCCGCAGATCGGCGCCATCGGGGCGCTGATGGCCCTGCGCGCGGCGCTGGCCTGGGCCGGCGAGCGGGCCGGCAACCATGCGGCAGAACACATCAAGGCCTGCGTCAGGCAGGCCTTGTTCGAGCGCCTGCTGGCGCGCGGGCCGCAATGGACGCGCAGCCAGCCGTCCGGCGAACTGGCCAGCGCCCTGGCCGAGCAGGTCGAGGCGCTGGACGGCTTCTTCTCGCGCTACCTGCCGGCCATGATCGCCGGCGCCTTCCTGCCGCTGGCCTTCGGCCTGGCCCTGCTGCCGGTGGACTGGATCGCCGCGCTGGTGCTGCTGTTGACCGCTCCGCTGATTCCCGTGTTCATGGCGCTGGTGGGCTGGGGCGCCGAGGCCGCCCATCGCAGCCACCTGCAGACCTTCGCCCGCCTGTCGGGGTTTTTCGCCGACCGGGTGCGGGGCCTGGCCACGCTCAAGCTGTTCGGCCGGGCGCAGGACGAAGCCCGCGCCGTGCGCCAGGCCAGCGAACGGGTGGCCGACAAGACGATGTCGGTGCTGCGCATCGCCTTTCTTTCCTCGGCGGTGCTGGAGTTCTTCGCCGCGCTGGGCGTGGCGGGCGTGGCGCTGTACGTGGGCCTGACCTACCTGGGTTTCCTGGACCTGCGCGCGCAGGCGCTGACGCTGCAGGCCGGCCTGTTCTGCCTGCTGATGGCGCCCGAGGTCTACATGCCCCTGCGCCAGTTCGCCGCGCATTATCACGATCGCGCGGCGGCGCGCGCCGCCGTGGCGCAGATCGCGCAAACCTTCGACGCGCTGCCCGCCGGGCCGGCGCTGCCGCCGGCCGATGCCAGCGGCCCCGCCTCCGCCGCGCAGCCCGCCTCCGCCGCGCCGCCTGCCGGCGCCTTGGGCGTATCGGCGCGGGCCCTGGCGCTGCGCGCCCCGGGGCGCCAGCAGGCGGTGCTGGCCGACGCGGCCTTCGTGCTGGCCCCGGGCGAGCATGCGGCGCTGGCCGGCCCCAGCGGGGCGGGCAAGTCCACCTTGCTCGAAGCCCTGGCGGGCTTGCGCGACGCCGAAGGCCAGCTTCGCCTGGGCGGACGGCCGCTGGCCGAGTGGCCGCAGGCGGACCTGCGCCGCCGCGTGGCGCTGATCGGGCAGCGGCCCTATCTGCATGCCGGCAGCATCGCCGAGAACCTGCGCCTGGCCCGCCCGCAGGCCAGCGCGGCCGAGCTCTTGGCCGCCGCCGAGCAGGCCCAGGTAATGGCCTTTGCGCGCGAGCTGCCCGAAGGCCTGGATACCCAGCTCGGGCCGCGCGGCTATGGCCTGTCCGGCGGGCAGGCGCAGCGCGTCGCGCTGGCGCGGCTGTTCCTGCGCGAAGATCCCGGCCTGGTGCTGCTGGACGAGCCGACCGCGCACCTGGACCCGCATACGCGCGATGCGGTGCTCGATGCCCTGCTGGCCTTCTGCCGCGGCCGCACGCTGCTCATGGCCACGCACGACGAACAGGTGCTGCGCCGTTTCGGGCGCTGCCTGCGCATCGACGGCCACGGGAGGCTGCAGGGATGAAGGCCGGCCGCATGCCCGCCACGACGCCGGCGCCGGACCAGGCCGGCCAGGCCGGCGCGCGGCCGGTGCGCGCGCTATGGCGCCTGCTTGCTCCGCTGTACCGCCGCCGCTGGCGCGCCTTGCTGCTGGCCGGTGCGCTGGCAGGGATCACGCTGGCGGCCGGCGTGGGCCTGCTGGGCGTGTCCGGCTGGTTCCTGACCGCGGCCGCGCTTTCCACGGCCGGCGTGGCGTTCAATCTTTTCGCCCCGTCGGCGTTGGTGCGGGGCCTGTCCTTCGTGCGCATCCTGGCGCGCTATGGCGAGCGGGTCACCGGACACGCCGCCACGCTGCAGCTGCTGGCCGACCTGCGCAGCCGCATCTTCGGCAAGCTGCTGGCGCTGGACGCGGCGCAGCTGGGGCGCTGGCGCGACGGCGAGCTCGTGGCGCGCCTGACCGGCGATGTGGACGCGGTCGATACCGTGTTCCTGCAGATACTGGTGCCCATGGCCTGCGCGCTGGCCGGCGGCTTGGCGCTGGCCCTGGCGCTGGGGCTTTGGCTGCCCGGGGCAGGATGGCTGCTTGCCGCCGCGGCGCTGGGCAGCGCGCTGCTGCTGCCGGCCTGGCTGGCCTGGCGCAGCCGGGCGCCGGGCCAGGCCGCGCAGCAGGCCCTGGCCGACCTGCGCGGCCAGGTGCTGCAGGCCGTCGAGGGGCACGCGGACCTGCGCGGCCTGGATGCCGAGCCGCAGGCCCTGCGCGCGTTCGCCCGGTCCTGCCGGCAGGCCGGGCAGGCGCGCCGCCGCCAGGCCGCGCTGGGCTCGGCCGGGCAGGCCGGCCTGCAGCTGCTGGCCGGCGCGGCGGTGCTGGCCGTGCTGGTGCTGGGCTTGGACGCCTTGCGGGCCGGCACGCTCTCGGGCCCCATGCTGGCCGGGCTGCTGTTGGCCACCCTGGGTTTCTTCGAGGTGGCCGGCCCGCTGATGCGCGGCGCGGCGCGGCTGGGCGGCGCCGTATCGGCCGGGGCGCGCATCGCGGCCGTGGCCGCGCTGCGCCCGGCCATCGGCGATCCCTTGCGTCCCCAGGCCCCGCCGCAATCGAGCGCCTTGCGCATGGAGCAGGTCGGCTATGGCTACCGCGCCGGCAGGCCGGTGCTGCAGGACGTTACGCTGCGGGCCGAGCCGGGGCGGCGCATCGCCCTGGCCGGCGCCAGCGGCTCGGGCAAGTCCACGCTGCTGCACCTGTTGCTGCGCCTGGCCGATCCGGACCAGGGCAGGGTGCTGCTGGGCGGTCGCGACCTGCGCGACCTGCGCCTGGCCGATGTGCATGCGCGCATCGCCCTGTTGTCCCAGCATGCGCCGGTGTTCCTGGGCACGCTGCGCAGCAATCTGCTGATCGGCGCGCCCGATGCCGACGACGAGCGCCTGTGGCGCGCGCTGGAGGCCGTGGGCCTGGCTGGTTTCGTGCGCGGCCTGCCCGAAGGGCTGGATACCTGGACCGGCGAGACCGGCCGCAGCCTGTCGGCCGGGCAGGCGCGCCGCCTGTGCCTGGCGCGCGTGCTGCTGGGGCCGGCCCAGGTGCTGCTGCTGGACGAACCCACCGAAGGGCTGGACGCGCAGGCCGAGCGGGCGTTCTGGCTGGACCTGCCGCAGGCGGCGGCCGGGCGCACCGTGATCATCGCCACCCATGCCCGGCTGCCGGCCGGCGTGGTGGACGAAACCTGGCGCCTGCACGAGGGCCGGCTGCAGGACCGGCCCGAAGCGGCCTGAGCCCCGCACCCGGGACAGGCCCGGCATCGCCGGGGCCGGCGCGCCGGCCGCCGGTTCGCTGGCCGCGTTATAGTGCTCGCTGCCAGCCCTTTCACTGGACGCCCGCCGCCATGCACACTCCCGCCGCCCAGCTCATCCGCAACGCCGTCGCGAGCGTGCGCGATTGGCCCCAGCCCGGCGTCACCTTCCGCGACATCACGCCCATCCTGCAGGATCCGCGCATCTTCCGGATGCTGATCGACCTGTTCATCTATCGCTATATGGACCGCCGCCTGGACCTGGTGGTCAGCATCGACGCGCGCGGGTTCATCCTGGGCAGCGCCCTGGCCTATGAGCTGAAGCTGGGTTTCGTGCCCATCCGCAAGCAGGGCAAGCTGCCGCGTCCCACCGTGCGCGAGCAGTACGAACTCGAATACGGCACGGCCACCGCCGAAATCCACGCCGATGCGGTCAAGCCCGGCCAGCGCGTGCTGCTGGTCGATGACCTGATCGCCACTGGCGGCACCATGCTGGCCGGCATCAAGCTGCTGCAGCGGCTGGGGGCGAACGTGCTGGAGGCCGCCGCCATCATCGATTTGCCGCAGGTGGGCGGCTCGCGCCTGATCGAGCAGACCGGCACGCCGCTCTATACGGTGTGCCGCTTCGACGAGGACGAATGAGCCGGGCCGTGCGGCCCGGCCGCTACAGGAACAGCCGGTAGGCCGGGTTGTCGGTCTCGTTCCAGTACGGGTAGCCCAGGTCGGCCAAAAATTCCTTGTAGCGCTTCTTGTCCGAGGCCGGCACCTGTATGCCCACCAGGATGCGGCCGTAGTCCGCGCCCTGGTTGCGGTAGTGGAACAGGCTGATGTTCCATTCCTGCGGCATGGCGTTCAAGAAACGCATCAGCGCGCCGGGCCGTTCGGGAAATTCGAAGCGGTACAGCAGCTCGTCGTGCGCCAGCGGCGAGCGCCCACCGACCATGTGGCGCAAGTGCGTCTTGGCCATTTCGTCGTGGGTCAGGTCCAGCACGTCAAAGCCATGCTTGCGGAAATTGGCGGCCATCCTGGCCGGCTCCGCCGGCGAGGCCACCTGCACGCCCACGAAGACGTGGGCCTTGTCCGCATCCGAGATGCGGTAGTTGAACTCGGTGACGTTGCGCGGGCCGACCAGCTCGCAAAAGCGCCGGAAGCTGCCGCGCTGCTCGGGCATGGTGACGGCGAACAGGGCCTCGCGCGCCTCGCCGACCTCGGCGCGCTCGGCCACGAAGCGCAAGCGGTCGAAGTTCATGTTGGCGCCGCAGGCGATCGCCACCACGGTCTTGTTCTTCCACTTGTGTTCCTGGCAGTACTGCTTGGCGCCGGCCAGGGCGAGCGCCCCGGCCGGTTCGAGCACGCTGCGCGTTTCCTGGAAGACGTCCTTGATCGCGGCGCAGATGGCGTCGGTATCCACCACCACGAAATCGTCCACGTGCTGCCGCACCAGGCGGAAAGTCTCGGCGCCCACCTGCTTGACCGCGGTGCCGTCCGAGAACAGGCCCACGTCCGGCAGCTGCACCCGCCGCCCGGCCCGCACGCTGCGCACCATGGCGTCCGAGTCCTCGGTCTGTACGCCGATGATCTTGATCTCCGGGCGCAGCTGCTTGATGTAGGCGGCCACGCCGGCGATCAGCCCGCCGCCGCCGATGGCCACGAAGATGGCGTCGATGGGGCCGGGGTGCTGGCGCAGGATCTCCATGCCCACCGTGCCCTGGCCGGCGATCACGTCCGGATCGTCGAAAGGATGGACGAAGGTGAGCTTTTCCTTCTTTTCCAGTTCCTGCGCGTGTTCGTAGGCGTCCGAGAAGCTGTCGCCGGCCAGCACGACCTCGCCGCCCCAGCCGCGCACCGCGTCGATCTTGACTTGCGGGGTGGTCACCGGCATGACGATGACGGCCCGGCAGCCCAGCCGGCTGGCGGCCAGCGCCACGCCTTGCGCATGGTTGCCGGCCGAGGCCGCGATCACGCCGCGCGCCAGCGCCGCCGGGGGCAGGTTGGCCATCTTGTTGTAGGCGCCGCGCAGCTTGAAGCTGAACACCGCCTGCGCGTCTTCCCGCTTGAGCAGCACCGCGTTCGAAATTCGCTCGGACAGCAAGGGGGCGTGTTCCAGGGGCGATTCGACGGCGACGTCATAGACCTTGGACGTCAGGATGCGTTTGAGGTAATCGGCGGACATTACGGCGGAAGGACGGTGGGAAGCGCCGGCGCCAGGCAGGAATGCGCTCGGCAGGAGAAATAGCGGGCCAGATTACCACAGCGCCCAGCCCGCTCTTACCGCAGCGCCCAGTCCGCTCGCGCTCGTGGCCAGGGGACTGGCCGGCGCCGCGCCATCCCGGTCCGCCGTCTGTCCGATGGCGCGATGGCCCGGGCCGTCGGCCTGGCTGCCATGCCTGGCCCAGCTGGTCAGCGGCTTGTCAGCTACCTGACTGATGCCTGAATGCAACAGTGTCCCCGCTTATTTCGCCTTCTTTGGCCAGCTTTTAAGAACTTTACGTTTCCCCACCGTATAAAAACGCAAAGATGGTTACAAACAATAATCATTCTTATTAAAAAACGGACGACGTGCTGGCTCCCCGTCGATCCGCGCTGCCCGATGCGGCACAAACCCTCCTTCGTCTCGAAAAGGATCCTCCGACATGAGCATGTCTTCCCCCCGCTTTTCCGCGCCGTTCGCGCCGGCGCGCCTGTCGCTGGCCCTGGCCTTGGCCCTGCCGGCCCTTGCCTGGTCGCAGTCCATGCCGCCCGTGCAGCAGATGCGCGAAGTCGTGGTCACCGCCAGCGGCTTCGAGCAGGATCTCAAGCAGGCGCCGGCCAGCATCAGCGTGATCAACCGCCAGCAGCTGCAAGAGCGGCGGGTGACCAGCATCGCCGATGCCCTGAGCGACGTGGAAGGGGTGGACGTGCGCGGCGGCACGGGCAAGACGGGCGGCCTGAACATCAGCATCCGCGGCCTGCCCAGCGACTACACGCTGATCCTGATCGACGGCCGGCGCCAGAACGTGGCTGGCGACGTCACGCCCAACGGCTTTGGCGAGACCAGCACCAGCTTCCTGCCGCCGGTCTCGGCCATCGAGCGCATCGAGGTGATCCGCGGCCCCATGTCCACGCTGTACGGCTCGGACGCCATGGGCGGGGTGGTCAACATCATCACGCGTCCGGTGGCCAACGAGTGGGGCGGATCGGTGACCGTCGAGCGCGGCATCCCGCAGGACAGCGACTTCAGCGACACCACCAGCACCAATTTCTACCTGAACGGACCCATCAAGCACGACCGCCTGGGCCTGGCGCTGCGCGGCAGCTACCTCAAGCGCGGCGAATCGAACCTGCACGCCTCGAACGTGGATGGCGTAGAGGTCAGCCGGCGCGGCCCCGCGCCGGTGGAGTCGGACATCTACAGCATCGGCGGCAAGCTGACCCTCAAGGCCAATGCCGATCACGACTTCTGGCTGGACCTGGACCGTTCGCGCCAGTGGTACAACAACGACGAAAGCCAGCTGGGCACGCTGGACGTGCCGGGCGACTACGCCGGTTATGCCGACTACCTGCGCTTTCACCGCGACCAGGTCGCCATCGGCCATGTCAGCCGCTTCTCGTTCGGCCGGCTCGAATCGAGCCTGATGCACAACACCACCGAGACGCTGGGCCGCACCATTCCCAACATCGCCGACAACTCGCCGCTGCGCCGCCACCTGACACCGGGCGCCGCGCGCAAGCTGGAAACCACCAACCTCGTCTTCGACAGCAAGCTGGTCACGCCCATCGGCGATGCCCACGTGCTGACCAGCGGCGTGCAGTTCTGGGACGCCCGGATGCGCGATGGCCTGGTGCCGGACAAGTACCGCCAGAAGACCTACTCGATCTTCGCGGAAGACGAATGGATGCTGCGCCAGGACCTGACCGCCACCCTGGGCCTGCGCTACGACCGGCACGACGCCTTCGGCGGCCATTTCAGCCCGCGCGGCTACCTGGTCTGGAACGCCACCGACAACTGGACGGTCAAGGGCGGCGTGAGCCGGGGCTACAAGACCCCGCGCCTGAACCAGCTGCACGACGGCATGAACGGCGTGAGCGGACAGGGCCGCACCTTGAACATCGGCAATCCCGATCTGAAGCCGGAAACCTCCACCAGCACCGAGCTGGGCCTGCTCTACGACAACCTGGCCGGCTTTACCGCGGGCGCGACGGTGTTCCACAACCGCTTCCGCGACAAGATCGCCAGCGGCAACGCGGTGCCCAACTGCGACTTCGCGGCTGAACCCAACCTGCCGGGCTGCGTCTCGATCGGCGCCTTGCCGACCCAGCGCGAGTTCGGCCAGCAGACCAACCTGGACAGCGCCACCACGCAAGGCGTGGAGCTGTCCACCCGCATTCCGCTGGCCGAGCGCTGGTCGCTGTCGATGAACTACACCTACACCGACAGCGAGGTCAAGAACGACGGCCAGGCCAACGGCGAGCTGTCGGACACGCCCAAGCACATGGCCAACGCCATGCTGCGCTGGTCGGTCAACGAGCGCTTCAGCACCTGGCTGCAGGCCGAGTACCGCGGCAAGGCCCGCCGCTTCGAGGGCGATCCGTCCAACCTGACCGGCAACGACCGGCTGGCCTACGAGGCGGTGGGCGACCTGCGCAGCTGGGCCATGCTGCACCTGGGAGCCTCGTATCGCCTGACCGACAACGTGACCCTGACCGGCAACGTCTACAACCTGCTGGACAAGGACTTCCTGAAGTACCGCTCCTACGTCAACCAGGACGGCGAGACGGTGTACATCAACGAGTACAGCCACTCGGCCCAGTCCACGCGCGGCACCATCCAGGCCGGGCGGACCTTCTGGCTGTCGGCCACCGTGACGTTCTAGCAGGGCAGGGCCGCGGGCGCCGGCGGCAATCCCCGGCGCCTGCGGCTACACTTGCCGCGTCATGGAAGACGTGCTGCTTTCCTTCATCCACGGCCTGCTGGCCACCTTGGCCCTGCCGCAGGTCGGCCTGTCCGCCATCTTCGCCATCGCGCTGGTCTCGGCCACCCTGCTGCCGCTGGGCTCCGAGCCGGCGGTGTTCGGCTACATCAAGCTCGCTCCGGACATGTTCTGGGCCGCCGTGCTGGTGGCCACGGCGGGCAACACGCTGGGCGGGGCGATCAGCTACTGGATGGGCCTGGGGGCCGAAAAGGCCTACGAACGCTGGAAGGCCAAGCACGGCAAGGAGCGCGCGCCCGGCCGCTGGGATGCCCGGGCGCGCGCCTGGATGAGCCGGCTGGGGCCGCCGGCCCTGCTGTTCTCGTGGCTGCCCGTGGTGGGCGATCCGCTGTGCGCCGCGGCCGGCTGGCTGCGGCTGCGGTTCTGGCCCTGCCTGGCCTACATGGCGATCGGCAAGTTCGCCCGCTACGTGACCATGACGTATTTCCTGCTGTGGGCCGCGCAAGGCTGGTAGGCCCCCGGGCAGCCGGGCGCTAGGCGCTGCCGCGCGCCCGCGCCTGGGCCGCTTCGGCGGCCTGCGCGCGCAGGGCCGAATCCTCGGCCGGCGCGGGCTCGGCCGCGTCGCGCTGCTCCGGGTCCAGCGCGCGGATATGGCGCGTCAGCGTGGCAACGAAGGCAGCCGAGGCCGGCGACAGCGGCCGGCGCGGGTGCGTGACGCTGACCACCTGGCGCGACAGGCGCGGCGAAACGACGGCATGGCTGCGCAGCTGGCCTCTTTCCAGCCGCCGGCGCACCGCCACGCGCGGCAGCAGCGTGGCGAACTGCGTGCGCTCGACCAGCTTGATGATGCTGACCACCGAGTCGGTCTCGCACCGGGGCGCCAGGTCCACGTCCTCGGCCTGTGCAAAGCTTTCCAAAATGCCGCGCAGGCCGTGGTGGCGGGTCGGCAGGGCCAGCTCCAGCGTGGGCACCACGCGAAACGGCACGCTGGGCGGCAGGGCCTGGCGATGGTGCACGCCGGTCAACAGCAGCAGGTCTTCGTCGGCGATGTGCTCGACGTTCAGGGCCAGCGGGCGGCGCGGCTTGTTGATGATGGCCGCCTCGATCTGGCCGCCGGCCACCCAGTCGGCCAGCACCGCGCTGTAGCCGTCGGTCACCGTGACGTTGACCTTGGGATGGCGTTCGGCGAATTCGATCAGCGCATCCGACAGCACGCCCTGCGCGATGGAGGCGATCATGCCCACGCTGACGTGGCCGCCGAGCTCGCCGTCGGTGCGCAGGATCTGTTCGCGCGCATGCGCGAAATCGCGCAGGATGGGCAGGAACAGGCGATACATCTGGCGGCCGGCCGAAGTGGGCTGCATGCCCTGCGGGCTGCGGTCGAACAGCCGCTGTCCGAGCTCGTCCTCGAGCTTGGCGATCTGCATGCTCAGCGCCGGCTGCACGATGTTCAGGCGCTTGGCCGCGCGCGTCACGGTGCCTTCTTCGTACAGACAGACGAAGTACTGGATCTGCCGGAATTCCATGCTGGGCTCCTCGTCCACCATATCAGGAATGATGATGGATGTTATCACCGGCCTTATCTTCGTTCTATGTCCACGCCGTCCGGCAAGGCAGGCACGCACAGCTAGGGATAAACCCTGATCGCGCGGGCAGCGGCATGCAGGGAAAGGAGTACGGCCATTTTGATATCAGAAATCGTGATTGGAACAATAATTAAAGATTAATTGACGTGATATGTGTGCATTCCTACACTGCCCCTCCATCGACGACAGCGGGCCATCCGGACCCGCCGCACAGGAGACGCCATGCCGCAGACGCGCATCCCCACCGCAGCCCAGTGCCCGGCCCCGGCCGGCGCCAGCGGACCGGCGCGCGGCCTGCGGATCCGCGATGTCCACGCCTGGGCGGTCTCGTTCCCGGTGCCCGCCGAGCACAGCGTGCGGCTGGGCGTGGGCAGGGCGGTCAAGCGCGACGCCGTGGTGGTGCGGGTGCGCACCGAATGCGGCCTGATCGGCTACGGCGAATCGCATCATTGCCGCGCCCACACCACCGTGGCGCATTTCATCAATACGGCGCTGGCCGATCTGCTGCGCGGGCGCGATGCCGGGGACACGGCCGGCGCCTGGGAGCACGTCTATGCGCGCCAGCTGGTGGCGATGGGGCTGGGCACGGGCTGCGTGGTGGCCTACAGCGGCGTGGACATGGCCTTGTGGGACGTGCGCGGCAAGGCGGCCGGGCTGCCGCTGTATCGCCTGCTGGGCGGCGGCGGCAAGCCCGTGCCGGCCTACGCGGGCGGCGTGGCGCTGGGCTGGCAGGCGCCCGATGCACTGGCCGACGAAGCGTTGCGCCACGTGGCCGCGGGCTATCGGGCGGTCAAGCTGCGCCTGGGCGACACCCCGGCGCGCGACCTGGCCCGCGTAGCCGCGGTGCGCCGGGCCGTGGGCCAGGACGTCGCCATCCTGGCCGATGCCAACACGGCCTACAGCCTGCAGGACGCCCGCACCGTCATGCCCGGCCTGGACCAGCTGGACGTGGGCTGGCTGGAAGAGCCCTTTGCCCCCCAGGACACGCGCGCCTATGCCACGGCCCGCGCCTACGGCACGGTGCCCTTCGCCGCCGGCGAGAACCACTACACGCGCTTCGAGTTCGCGCGGCTGGTGGATGAAGCGGTGGTGGCCCATCTGCAGCCGGACCTTTCCAAGGCGGGCGGCATCACCGAGACCTTGCGCATCGCTGCGCTGGGTTCGGCGCGGCGCCTGCCGGTGCACCTGCATACGTCCATGACCGGCCTGAACATGGCCGCCAGCATCCACGTGCTGTCGGCGTTGGATAACGCCGGCTATTTCGAGGCCGATGTCTCGCGCGGCAACCGCTTTCGCGACGAGATGGTGTCCGAGCCTTTCCGGCTCGATGAACAAGGGTGCGTGCGGCCCTGCGAGGCGCCGGGCATCGGCGTGCAGGTGGACGAGGCCTTCATCCAGGCGCATCCGCCCATCGAGGGGCCGGCCTACGTTTAGCCGGGCCAGGCACACAGAAAAAACAAGGGAGACGACAAGAACATGAAGCAGATCTTGCGCAGCGCGGTGTTCGGCCTGGCCATGGCCGCGGCGGCGGCCGCCGGGCCGGCCCAGGCGGCGGACGGCACATACCCGGACAAGCCGATCCGGATCGTCGTGCCTTATCCAGCGGGGGGATTCAACGATACGCTGGCCCGCGTGGTGGGCAGCAAGCTGCAGCAGGCCTGGGGCCAGCCCGTCATCGTGGACAACAAGCCGGGAGCCGGCACGCAGATCGGCACGGCCTTCGCCGCCAAGGCGCCGGCCGACGGCGCCACGCTGCTGGTGGTGCAGTTTCCTTTCGCGGCCAACCCGTGGCTGTACGCCAAGCTGCCCTACGACACGCGCAAGGATTTTGCGCCCGTGGTGCTGGCCGGCCGCTCGCCCATGCTGCTGGTGGCCCACGAGGGTGCGCCGTACCGTTCGGTGGCCGACCTGCTGCAGGCCGCGCGCCAGCGGCCCGGCGCGGTCAACTACGGGTCTTCGGGCAGCGGTTCGTCCAACCACCTGGCCATGGCGCTGTTCGAGGGCATGGCGCAGGTGCAAATGACGCAGGTTCCCTACAAGGGCAGCACGCCGATGCTGACCGACCTGGCCGGCGGGCAGGTGGAAGTGGCTTTCGATGCGTTCCCGCATGCGCTGCCCTTCATCCAATCCGGCAAGGTCAGGCCGCTGGCCATCGCCACGGCCGCTCGCTCGCCGCTCATGCCCGAGCTGCCTACCGTCGGCCAGGCCGGCGTGCCCGGCTACGAGGTCTCGTCCTGGCATGGATTCGTGGTGCCTGCCGGCACGCCCGCGCCCATCGTGGACAAGCTCAACGCCGAGATCAACGCCATCCTGCGCATGCCGGACGTGCGCAAGGTCTTCGCCGAGCAAGGCGTGACGCCCGATGGCGGCAGCCCCCAGGACTTTTCCGCCTTCATCGACGGCCAGATGGCGCTTTGGCAGAAAGTGGTCCGCGACGCCGGCATTCCCCCGCAATAGGATGATCATGTCTTTTTCCCAGCCCGATGCGCTGAACCTCATCGATGGGCGCTGGCTGTCCGCGGCCGGCGGCGCCACCTCGGAAAGCCTGGATCCGGCCACCGGCCGGCGCCTAGGCGCTTTTGCCGACAGCGGCGCCGAGGATGCGCTGGCCGCCATCGACGCGGCCCGCCGCGCCTTCGAATCGCCCGGCTGGGCGCAGAACCCGCGGCTGCGCCAAATGGCGCTGCTGCGCTGGGCCGATGCGCTGCAGTCCCAGGCCGAGGCGCTGGCGCAATTGCTCATGCGCGAGAACGGCAAGGTGCTGGCGCAGGCGCGCGCCGAGATGGCCGGCGCCATCTCGGAAATCCGCTACTACGCCGGCCTGGCGCGCCACATTCCCGGATCGGCGCTGGAGGTCGAGCCCGGCGTGTTTTCCACGATGCTCAAGGAGCCGGCCGGCGTGGCCGGGATCATCGTGCCGTGGAACGCGCCGGTGGTGCTGCTGATCCGCTCGCTGGCGCCCGCATTGGCCGCGGGCTGCACCGCGGTGGTCAAGCCCGCCCCGCAGACGGCGCTGATCTCGGCCGCCGTGCTGCGCGCCCTGCACGAGGTCCCGGACCTGCCTGCCGGCGTGCTGAACCTGGTGTGCGAGAGCGGCCATGCGGCGGCCGAGGCGCTGGTCGCCTCGGCCCAGGTCGATGTCATCAGCTTTACCGGCTCGAACGGCACCGGCCAGCGCATCATGGCCGCGGCCGCGCCCACCATGAAGAAGCTCTCGCTCGAACTGGGCGGCAAGTCCAGCTGCCTGGTGTTCGAGGACGCCGACGTGGACCGGGTGGCGCCATTGCTGGCTGGCGCGGCCACTGTCATTTCGGGCCAGCAATGCACGGCGGCGCGCCGCGTGCTGGTGCATGCCTCGCGCTACGAGGAGATGAAAGCCGCCTTGGCCGCGGCGATGTCGGCGCTGCGCGTGGGCGCGGGCGACGCGCCGGGCGTGCACCTGGGGCCGCTGATCGATGCGCATTCGGCCCGGCAGGTGCAGGCGCGCATCCAGGCCGCCATGGACGCGGCCGACGAAGTGCTGCTGCGCGGCGGCTGCACGGGCGGCGCTTTCGTGACGCCCACGCTGGTGGCGCACCGCGATACGCATGCGTTCTTTGTCCAGGAAGAGATCTTCGGCCCGCTCGTCGTGCTGGAGCGATTCGAGGACGAGCGGCAAGCCGTGGCACGCGCCAACCATAGCGAATTCGGCTTGTCCGCCAGCGTCTGGACCGTTGACGGCGCGCGCGCCTGGCGCATCGCGCGGGCCTTGCGCAATGGCACGGTGTGGATCAACGACCACAACAAGCTGTTCGCCGAAGCGGAGACGGGCGGCTATCGCAAGAGCGGCATCGGACGCCTGCACGGCTACGACGCGCTGGTCGACTTTACCGAAATCAAGCATATCTACCAGAACGCCGGCGTCGTCTGACGCCGTCAATATCCAGTCCCAAGGAGACATAACAATGAAGAAAACCCTGGCCACCGCCATGCTGGCCCTGGCCGGCGCACTGGGCGCCACCGCAACCGCCGCGGCTTCGCCCGCCGACAACTATCCCGGCAAGAACGTGAGCATCGTGGTGCCCTATACGCCGGGCGGCTTCAACGACACGATGGCGCGCCTGTTCGCGCGCAAGCTCCAGGACGCCTGGGGCCAGCCGGTGATCGTCGAGAACAAGCCGGGCGCGGGCACGGTCATCGGCACGGAGTTCGGCGCGCGCGCCGCGCCCGACGGCTACACGCTGACCATCGTGGGCTTTCCGCTGGTCGTGAACCAGTACCTGTACACCAAGGGCCTGCCCTACGACGCGCAGAAGGATTTCGCGCCCATCATCGTGGGGGCGCAGACTCCCAACCTGCTGGTGGTGCGCGCCGACTCGCCATTCAAGTCGCTCAAGGAGCTGGTCGATCACGCCAAGGCCGCGCCGGGCCGCCTGAACTACGCCACGGCCGGCACCGGCACGTCCAACCACCTGACCATGGAGTACTTCAAGAGCCAGACCGGGACCGACATGGTGCAGATTCCCTACAAGGGCAGCGCGCCGATGGTCACCGACCTGCTGGGCGGGCAGGTGGACGTGATGTTCGACAACATGCCGCACGTGCTGCCGCATGTGCAGGCCGGCAAGATGCGCGCGCTGGCGGTCACCAGCGCGCAGCGCTCGGCGCTGGCGCCCGATATCCCCACCGTGGCCGAGCAAGGCTATCCCGACTTCAGCGTGGCGGTCTGGTATGGCCTGGCCGCGCCCGCGGGCACGCCGCCGGCCATCGTCGAGAAGATCAACGCCGAGCTGAACAAGGCCTTGCAGGCCGATGACGTCAAGCAGGTCTTCGCGCAGCAGGGCGTGGAGGCCGTCGGCGGGTCGGTAGAGGACTTCCAGCGCTTCTTCCAGGCCCAGATGGACAAGTGGTCGGTGGTGATCAAGGAAAACGGCATCAAGGCCGATTGAGCCGCCGGCCGGCGTCAGGAAGACGATGACAGCTCCCGCAACTTCGCATAACAGCACCGCGCCGGCCGCTTCCTGGGTGGGACAGTCCGTGCCGCGGCTGGAAGACCGCGCCGTGCTGACCGGCCGCGGCCAGTATGGCGACGACCAGCCGCTCAAGCCCGGCACGCTGCATGCGGCCATCGTGCGCTCGCCCCATGCCCATGCGCGCATCACCGGGGTGGACGCCAGCGCCGCCCTGGCGGTGCCGGGCGTGCGCGCCGTGCTGACGCCGGCCGACGTGGCGGCCTGGTCCAAGCCTTTCGTGGTCGGCGTCAAGCAGCCCATGGAGCAATGGGCGCTGGCGCAGGGCAAGGTGCGCTATGTGGGCGAGCCGGTGGCGGTGGTCATCGCCGAATCGCGCTACCTGGCCGAGGACGGCGCCGACCGCGTGACGGTGGGCTACGAGACGCTGCCGGCGGTCGTGGACGTGGTCCAGGCCACCGGCGCCGATGCCCCGGTGCTGCATGAGCAAGTGGGCAGCAACGTGGTCAGCGACCGCAGCTTTCGCTATGGCGATCCCGAAGCGGCGTTCGCCGCCGCGCCGCACCGCGTGTCGCTCGACGTGCGCTATCCGCGCAATTCCTGCACGCCCATCGAGGGCGGGGTGGTGATCGCCGAATACCTGTCGGCGCAGGACGGCTACGAGGCCAGTTCCAACTTCATGGGGCCCTTCACGCTGCATACCGTCATGGCGCTGGCGCTGAAGGTGGCGGGCAACCGCCTGCGCCATCGCACCTTCAAGGATTCCGGCGGCAGCTTCGGCGTCAAGCAGGCGGTGTTCCCCTACGTGGTGCTGATGTGCCTGGCCGCGCGCAAGGCGCAGGCCCCCGTCAAATGGGTGGAGGACCGCCTGGAGCACCTGAGCGCGGCCACCTCGGCCACCGGGCGCGCCAGCCGCATCGAGGCGGCCGTGCAGGCCGACGGGCGCATCACGGCGCTGTCCTACGACCAGCTCGACGACGTGGGCGGCTATTTGCGCGCGCCCGAGCCGGCCACCTTCTACCGCATGCATGGCTGCCTGACCGGCGCCTACGATATCGCCAACCTCTCGGTGCGCAACCGCGTGGTGCTGACCAACAAGACGCCGGCCGGGCTGGTGCGCGGCTTTGGCGGCCCGCAGGTCTATTTCGCCCTGGAGCGGCTGATGCAGCGCATCGCCGTGGAGCTGGGCCTGGATCCGCTCGAGGTCTACGCACGCAATTTCATCGCCCGCGAGGCCTTTCCCTACCAGGCCGCCGCCGGCGCCCTGATCGATTCGGGCGACTATCACGGGGCGCTGGCGCTGGTACGCCGCCAGGGCGGGCTGGACGCGCTGCTCGCCCGGCGCGAGGCCGCCCGCCGCGAGGGCAGGCTGTACGGCATCGGCTATGCGGCCATTGTCGAGCCTTCCGTCTCCAACATGGGCTACATCACTACCGTGATGCCGGCCCAGGCGCGCACCAAGGCCGGCCCCAAGAACGGGGCGATCGCCTCGGCCACCGTGGGCATCGACCCGCTGGGCGGCCTGAACGTGGTGGTGGCCTCTTCGCCCGCCGGCCAGGGCCATCGCACGGTGTGCGCGCAGGTGGTGGCCGACGTGTTCGGGCTGGCGCCCGGGCAGGTGGCGGTCAATGTCGAGTTCGATACGCAGAAGGATGCCTGGTCGGTGGCCGCCGGCAACTATTCCAGCCGTTTCGCCGGCGCCGTCGCGGGCACCGTGCACCTGGCGGCGCTGCGCCTGCGCGATAAGCTGGCGCGCATCGCCGCCCATCATTTCGGCTGTGCCGCCGAATCGATACGTTTCGAGGGCGGGCACATCCATCCGGCCGGCGAGCCCGGACGCGCCACGCCCTTCGTACGGCTGGCGGCCTCGCCGCATTGGGCGCCGGCGCTGCTGCCCGAAGGCATGGAGCCCGGCCTGCGCGAGACCGCGTTCTGGAGCGCGCCGCAATTGGCCGCCCCGGACGAGGCCGACCGGGTCAATACCTCGGCCGCCTATGGTTTTGCCTTCGACGTGTGCGCCGTGGAGATCGACCGCGACACCGGGCGCGTGCGCATCGACCGCTACATCACCACGCACGATGCCGGCCGCATCCTGAATCCGGCGCTGGTGGACGGGCAGATCCGCGGCGCGTTCGCCCAGGGGCTGGGCGCGGCCTTGATGGAGGAGTTCCGTTATGGCGAGGACGGCAGCTTCCAGTCGGGCACCTATGCCGACTACCTGCTGCCGACCACCTGCGAGGTCCCCGATCCGGTGATCCTGCACATGGAGACGCCCTCGCCCTTCACGCCGCTGGGCGCCAAGGGCGTGGGCGAGGGCAACAACATGAGCACGCCGCCCTGTATCGCCAACGCGGTGGCCGACGCGCTGGGCGTGCGCGACGTGACGCTGCCGCTCACGCCATGCCGCGTCATGGCGCTGCTGGGCATGGACGATCCCGCCCCGTCGCAGCCGATGGCCCAGCCCGCGGCGCCGGCCGGCAAGGGCGGACGCGCACTGGCCGCGCAAGGCGAAGTGCTGCTGCCGGCCACGCCCGAGGCGGTGTTCGCGGTGCTGCTCGACCCGCAGGCGCTGGCCAAGGTCATTCCCGGCTGCCATGGGCTGCAGCAGGACGGCGCGCACCGCTATCGCGCCGACGTCACGGTGGGCGTGGGCATGGTCAAGGCGCGCTACGCGGCCGAGGTGGCCCTGTCCGAACTGGATCCGCCGCGCAGCCTGCGGCTGTCCGGATCGGGGCTGTCCTCGGTGGGTTCGGCGCGCGGCAGCGGCCTGGTCAGGCTGGAGCCGGCCGAAGGCGGCACGCGGCTGTCCTACGACTACCAGGCCGAGGTCTCGGGCAAGGTCGCCGCCGTGGGCGGGCGCATGCTGGAAGGCGCGGCCAGGATCGTGCTGCGCCAGTTGTTCGAACAGCTCGGCCGCCAGGCCGCCGGCGGGCAGGCGGGATCGCCGCCGTGGTGGCGGCTGCTGCGCCGCCTGGGAGTCAAGCGATGAAGCCGCAAGCCTTGGACGTGGTGCGCGCCGATAGCGCGCAGGAAGCCGTGGCGCTGCTGGCCGAGCTGGGGGCCCAGGCCCGCATACTGGCCGGCGGCCAATCGCTGATGGCCGCCCTGAACATGCGCCTGGCGCAGCCCGGGACGCTGATCGATATCTCGCGCTGCGCCGACCTGGACTACGTGCGGGCCGAGGACGGCTGGCTGCGCGTGGGTGCGGCGGCCACCCAGGCCAGCGTGCAGTGGCGGCCCGCGCTGGCGCGCGAGGTGCCATTGCTGGCGCAGGTCTTTCCCCACATCTCGCACTTCCAGGTGCGCAATCGTGGAACCGTGTGCGGCTCGGTGGCGCATGCCGATCCCAGTGCCGAACTGCCGCTGGCGCTGGTGGCGCTGCAAGGCCAGGTCGTGCTGCGCAGGCGCGGCAAGCGCCGGGTGCTGCCGGCCGAGGCCTTCTTTACCGGCATGCTGAGCACCGCCCGCGAGCCCGACGAACTGGTCGAGGAGGTGCGGTTTCCCTTGGCGCGCAGCGGCGAACGCACGGCGTTCGAGGAGTTCTCGGCGCGCCACGGCGATTTCGCCATCGTGTCGGTCGCGGCGGTGCGCCACGGCCAGAGCCTGCGCCTGGCCGTGGGCGGGGTGGCCGACCGGCCCCGCACCATCGCGCTGCCGGCCGGGCCGGGCGCCGTGCGCGATGCCGCCATCAATGATTTCGCCTGGGCGCTGCAGGCCCAGGATGACGCCCATGCGACGGCCGTGTTCCGCCGCCACCTGGTGCGGCGCCTGGCCGCCCGGGCGATCGAGGAGGTGTATCGATGAAAAGGTATGAACAGGGCCAGCGCCACGAGGTGCGCATCACGCTCAATGGCCAGCCGCGCCAGGGCCTTTGCGAATCGCGCACCCTGCTGTCGGATTTCCTGCGCGAGGGCCTGGGCGCGACCGGCACCCACGTGGGCTGCGAGCACGGCGTATGCGGCGCCTGCACCGTGCTGGTCGACGGCATCGCCGGGCGCGCTTGCCTGACGCTGGCGGTGCAGGCCGACGGGCGGCGCGTGGACACCGTCGAAGGGCTGTGCGGCCTGGAGGACGAACTGTCGGACCTGCAGGAGGCGTTTCACCGCAACCATGCCTTGCAGTGCGGCTTCTGCACGCCCGGCATCCTCATGTCCTGCGTGGACTACCTGCGCCGCCGGCCCGATCCCAGCGAGCAGGAGGTGCGCGACATGCTCTCGGGCCATCTGTGCCGGTGCACCGGCTACACCAACATCGTGCGCGCCGTCCTGGAAACGGCGGCCGCTCGCCGCGCGGCCGCGCAGGCCGCGCCTGCTTCCTTGGGGGAATGAAGACATGCTGGATCTGGGCCGAACCTTTCTGCAAAGCGTCGAGCGCAGCCCGAATGCGCTGGCCGTGGTGGACGGCAGCGTGCGGCGCACCTACGCGCAATGGCGCGAGGACATCGCCGCGCTGGTGGCGGGGCTGCACGGCATGGGCCTGACGCATGGCGACCATGTGCTGGCGGTGCTGCAGAACCGCTATGAGATGGCCACGCTGCACTGGGCCTGCCAGTTCGCCGGGCTGGTGGTCACGCCGCTGAACTGGCGCGCCAAGCCCGAGGAGATCGACTACTGCGCCGACGATGCGGGCGCGCGCGCGGTGTTCTACGAACCGGCAAGCGAGCAGGCCGTGCGCGACAGCGCCCGGGCCGCGCACCTGCCGCGCGTGGCCGTGGCCGGGGCGGCCGGCGGCACGCTGCGCTTCGAGGACCTGCTGGCCCAGCCATGCGCGACGCTGGCGCCGCGCGCCGACGCGCAGGACTGGTCCTTGATGCTGTACACCTCCGGCACCACCGGAAAACCCAAGGGCGTGCCGCGCCGCCACCGCCAGGAGCGCGCCGCCGCGCTTGGCCATGTGGCGCAGAACCTGTATCGACGCGGCGAGCGGACCTTGGGCGTCATGCCGCTCTATCACACCATGGGCGTGCGCTCGCTGCTGTCCATGGCGCTGGTCGACGGCCTGTTCGTGTGCGTGCCGCGTTTCGATCCCGCGCAGACGCTGGCCTGCATCCGCGACGAACGCATCACCTGCCTGTACCTGGTGCCCACGCTCTATCACGACATGCTCGCCTGGCGGGAAAAGCACGGCGGCGACCTGTCCTCGGTAAGCAAGCTGGGCTTTGCCGGCGCGCCCATGCACGATGCGCTGCTCAAGCGGCTGAACGAAACGATCAAGCCCGAGCTATTCGTCAACCACTACGGATCCTCCGAGGTTTATACCTTTTCCTTCGAGCAGGACGCCGTTCGCAAGCCCGGCAGCGCCGGACGCGCCGGCGTCAATGCCCGATTGCGGGTCGTGCGCCTGGATGCCCGATCGCCTGACCAGTTGGCTGCTGTGGGCGAGGAAGGCCAGATCATCGCCGACCTGCATGGCGACGAGGCTTTCGAGCAGTATTGGAACCGGCCCGATGCCGATGCCAAATCACTGCGCCAGGGTTGGTACTACACCGGCGATACCGGCTATTTCGACGAAGAGGGAGACTTGTTCGTTACCGGACGGGTCGACGATATGATCATTAGCGGCGGAGAAAATATCTCGCCGGTGGAGATCGAATCGCTGCTCTCGCTACATCCCGCCGTGGACGAAGTCGCGGTAGCCGGGCTCAAGGATGAGCGCTGGGGACAGCGCGTGGTGGCCTTCGTCAAACGTCGCAGCGCCGTCGATGCCCAGGCGCTGGATGACCATTGCAGGCAGTCGGACCTGCCCAACTTCAAGCGTCCCCGCGAGTACGTGTTCGTGCAGGAAGTGCCGAAGTCGCCCGTGGGCAAGGTCCTGCGCCGCAAGCTGGTAGCAGGCGAGTACGACGTGGTGCCAGGCGAGGAAGCGGTCCGGCCGGCTTCCTGACGCAGGGGGCGCAGCGACGCCATCTCATGTACAGTTTTTTCGTCGAAAAGATTTTCGAGGGGGAACCATGACGACAGCACTGAGGATCGCGCAAGGGATGTTCGGCAGGGTGGCGCTGCTCGACATGGATGCCCCGCTGGTCTCGCATGCCCATTCCCAGTGCCACGTCATCCTCAAGGCCAGCGGCGCCGATTCGGCGTTCTATGTGGCCCAGGAGCGGTTGCCGGTGACCGACCGCACCGCCATCCTGGTCAATGCCTGGGAGCCGCATTACTTTTTCAGCGAGCCGGACTTTCCTCGCACAGCCTATCTGGTGCTGTACATCGAGCCGAAGTGGCTGGCGATGCTGCATGACCCGCTGCGGGTATCGGGCCATCCGCGTTTTTTTCCCCGGCCCTGCGTCGAGATCACGCCGCGCATCCGGAAACTGGCCGACGATCTGGTCGGCGAGATGATGTCGCTCATTCCCATGACGCAGGAGCGTCTGGAAAGCGCACTGTTCGAACTGATGCTGGCCATCAGCGAGCAGTACTCCGCCTTCAGGCTCATCGACGACTTGATCCGCCCGGACGGTCTCCAGTTGCCCGATGCGCGCGTGCAGCGGGCCATAGGCTACATCCGCGACAACCTCGGTCAGGCGCTGGACGTGGACAGGCTGGCGGCCCATGCCTATCTTTCGCGTACGCAGTTCTTCGTGCGGTTTCGCCGGGCCACCGGGATGACTCCGCACGTCTTCATCAACACCTTGCGCGCCGAAGCGGCCTGCCGCCGGCTGGCGCGTCCCGGGCGCGCCAGCCTGGGCAGCTTGGCCGAGGAACTCGGTTTTTCCGATCAGGGACATTTCACCCGCTTCGTCCGGGGCCATCTGGGCGTGACACCCAGCGAATACCGTCGCGTGGTGCAGGTATACGGTGGGGCCTAGCCCTGCGCGGCGGCCGGCAGGCGGGCCAGCGTGGCGGGCGACGGCGGGCATTCGAGCATGGCCTGGAAAGTGTCCAGGATGTTTTCCAGGGTGAATGCCGGCAGCCACAGCCGGTTAGGCGCATGCGTCTCGTCCAGGGACGCTTCCTTGGTCGACAGCACCGACGTCGTGTACAGGGCCACCAGCGACATGCGCTGTTCGAGCACCGGCCCGGGAATGTGGGCGAGCAGCTCGCGAAAGTGCTGCAGGCAGCGGCGATAGCCCGCGTTCCATTGATCGCCGATGTATTGGCGAAACAGCGGCCGGTGCGTCATCTGCACGTTCGATAGGAAGCGCAGGTAGGTGCTGCCCTCGGCTTGTGTCACGGTCAGGCGGTGCACCGGAAGAATGAAGGCATCCAGTACCTCGCGCACGGTACGCGGCCCGCCGGCCTGGCGCAGTTCGTCAAGCATGGCCTGGCGAAAGCCGTCGACCATCCTTGCCCCGTCGACCAGCAGTTCGCCTATCAGCGCCTCCTTGGAACCGAAATGGTACTGCACCGATGCCTTGTTGCGCTGGCCCGCGGCCGCCACGATGTCGGCGACCGAGACACCGTCGATGCCGTGCAGCGCGAACAGGCGTTGGGCGACGGCTTTCATCTTGTCCCGTGTTTCCTTGCCGTCCGAGCGCAGGGCTTTGGTGTTCGCCATGTTATTTAAGTTTATAGACTTATTTAAGTTAATGTACTTAAATTGGAGGTGGGCAGGCCAGCCAGATGCCGGCGCTGCCCTTGGACTAAACCAGCAGGAGGCAAGCTACCATGAACCGCGAAGAAGAGATCATCGCCCGCTCCCGGGCCTTCAGAAAACAGTACGTCGAATCCACCCCGCGCTGGTACAGGGGCGAAATGCATCTGGCATTCACGCTGGTTTTCACGATAGGCGTCATCGTCTATTGTGCCTCCCGGCTGGAGAGCCCGAGCTGGCAGGAGTGGGCCTGTGTGGTTGTGCCCATGTTCCTGTTCGGCAACTGGGCCGAATGGGCAGGGCATCGCTACCTGCTGCACAGTCCCCGAAGCTGGCTGAAGTCCGCGTACAAGCGCCACGTGGCTACCCATCACCAGTTCTTCTCGCACAAGACGCTCCAATACCAGGGCCAGAAAGAGTGGCGCGCCCTGCTGTTTCCGCCGTTCGCGCCGGTCCTGTTCGTGCTGGCCGCGCTTCCTCCGGCGATCCTTGTCGGCGTGCTTTGGTCGGCCAACGCCGGCTACATCGCGGTGCTGACCATGGCCGCCTATTTCCTGATGTACGAAGGGCTGCACACCTTGTCCCACCTGCAGCATCCGGTCCTGGACCGCATCCCGCTGGTCAACACGGTACGGCGCATGCATGTGCTGCACCACAACCCCGATTTCATGCACACCCGCAACTTCAATCTCACCTTTCCCCTGTGCGATGCGCTGTTCGGAACCAGCGACCTGGACAAGGGCGTGCTGGGCACCTTGTTCAACGGCATGTCGGATCAGGCCCGCAAGCCGCAGGATCGGGCCCGGCTTGCCGCCCAGCAGCTTGCGCAAACCGGTGCCGCCGCGGCCGGCGCGCGGGTCCATGGATCCGGGCCGGACCGCCGCGCCTGATGCTGCGGGTGCACATCGATCCGGACTCTATGGCAAAAAAACGGAGCCAGGGGCAATGCCCTGGGCGCTGTTGGCCTGTAATCTTGCAGCCTCATGGAGGCAGCGGCGGCTGAGCGGCCGGCGCAGCACCTGAACTGCGCACCGAACAATAAAAGGAGAAGACAATGCAACCCCGCAGACTATTGGCCCTGCTTACCATCGCCGTGGGTGCGTCCCTGGGCGCATCAGCCGGCGCGAAGGAGTTGAGGCTGGGCCTGATCGTGCCGGCCACCCACGAATGGACCAAGGCGGCCAACGCCATGGGCGAGGAACTGGCGCAGCAGTCCGGAGGCAAGTACTCGGTCACCGCCTTTCCGGCCGGCCAGTTGGGCAATGAAGCGCAGATGATGCAGCAACTGCAGACCGGCGCGCTGGACATGGCCTTCATGACCGTCGCGGAGGTGACGAACCGCGTGCCGGACATGAGCGCGTTGTTCGCCCCTTTCCTCGTCAGGGACACGCGCGAGGCTGGCGTGCTGCTCAATGGCCCGACCGCCCAGAAACTGCTCGAACGCCTGCCCCGCGAGATCGGGGCCGTGGGCGTGGGCTACGGCGTGGCGTCCATGCGCCTGATGCTCAACGCCTTTCCGACCCAGGGCGGGGGCGATCTGAAGGGCCGCAAGATGCGCATTACGCCGTTCCCGCCGGTGCGCGATTTCTATCAGTTGCTGGGGGCCGCCTCGACGCCGATGCCGCTGACCGACGTCTACGATTCGTTGGCCAACGGCCAGGTCGACGGCGTGGACGCCGATATCGAGCTGGTCTGGCGGATGAAGTTCTATGAGCGGGGCAATACGCTGGTGCATTCGAATCACATGATGTTCCCGGTGGTGGGGTTGGTGTCCGGCCGCCTGTGGCAGCAATTGCCGCCGCAGGACCGTGAACTGATAGGCGGGCTGGCCCGCAAGCACCTGAATACATTGTTCGGCACCTACGACACCGTTGCGGTCGAGATGCGCCGGAACATCGAGGAAACGCAGAAGGTGAAGGTCGTGGATGCCGGACCGGAGTTCTTCGGCGACGTGCTGCAGAAGTGGGAAGAGATCTGGCTCAAGCGCACGCCCGTCCTGGCCGACCTGCGCAAGGAAGCGGCGGCCATCCGTTGAGGCGGCCGCGAGGCGCTGGTTCCCGGGCGCCGCGACGGCGGCGCCAGTCTGATTGCTTGCCATCCCTGGAGATCCCGTGCTGGATGCTCTTCATCGTTTAAGTGGCCGCATCGAATGCGTCGAGCGCATCGCCGTCCGTGCGTTCGTGCTTGCCCTGCCAGTGATGATTCTTGCCAATACCCTGGGCAGAGCGATGCGCTCGCCCATCTACTGGATGGATGAGCTGGCGATCCACTGCATGGTGTGGCTGGCGATGATCGGCTTGTCCCTGACGCTCAAGACGCGCAGCGCGGTGGCGGTGACCATGCTCGTGGATGCGGTCGCGCCCGGCCTGATGAAAGGCATGAGGGTGGTGGTCGACCTGATCATCCTGGCCTTCGCGCTGACGTTGTTGTTCCTGTGCATGCGCTGGTTCGACCCCGTGATGCTCGCGCGCGCCGGATTCGACCTGCATGAATTCTCCGGCCAGACGTTCAACTTCATGTACCAGGACACGACGGCCACTCTCGGCATGCGCAAGTTCTGGTTTTGGCTGATCGTCCCGGTCGTGGCGTTGACTACCAGCGTGCATGCGGCCTCGAACCTGGCCCGTACGGTCTCGGCCCCGGCAACGGCATTGAAGGCAAAGCTCGCTTCTGCGGGATCCAGGGGGCTCGACTGATGTCCATTGCAGCTATCTTTGCCGTCCTGCTGGCGATCGGTCTGCCGATAGCGCTGGTGCTGGCGGTCACCGCCTTGTCCTACATCTACCTGAGCGGCAATACGGTGCTGTACCTGTCGTTCCCGCAGCAGCTGTACGGCAGCCTGGAGAACTACGGCCTGATCGCCATTCCGCTTTTCATGCTGGTGGGCGAGCTCATGAACGAGGGCGGCATCACGCGCAGGCTGATTGCCCTGGCTTCGGTGTTCGTCGGCCATGTGCGCGGGGGGCTGGCCTACATCAATATCGTGGCCAATATGTTCCTGGCTTCCATCATCGGGTCGGCCAACGCGCAGACGGCGGTGATGGCGCAGGTCATGGTGCCCGAAATGCAAAGAAAGGGTTTTTCGCGAGGCTTCGCCACGGCCACCACCTGCGCCGGGGCCCTGATGGCGCCGGTCATTCCTCCCTCGATGCTGTTCGTGATCTTCGGGGTGCTGGCGCAGGTCTCGATCGGCGACCTGTTCATCGCGGGCATCATCCCTGGCCTGCTGCTGGGCTTTACCTTCATCGCGGTGCTCGCGATGCTGGGCATGTTCTACAGCTATCCGCCGGGCGAGCGCCTGGACCGTAGGCAGAAGCTACACAACATCCTGGCGGCCATTCCCTCGCTGGCGGTGCCCGCCGTCATGATAGGCGGCATTCTCGGCGGCCTGACCACGCCCACCGAAGCGGCCGCTGTGGGGGCGGCGATGTCGGTCCTGGTAGGCAGGTTCGCGCATGGCGAGATCAGGCTGGACCGGCTGGGCGCCATGCTCATGCGCGTGGCCTTCAATACCGGGGTGGTGTTGATACTGGTTGCCGCTGCCGACGTGTTCGGCTGGGTCATCGTCTTCGAGAAGGTGCCGCAGCAGATCGCCCTCGTCCTGCAGCAAATGACCGCCGAGCCCTTCGTGTTCATGCTGCTCGTCATGGCTCTGCTGCTGATCGTCGGCTGCGTGCTGGACGGCATCGCCGCACTGATCCTGCTGGTGCCCATTTTGCTACCGGTGGCCACGCAGGTCTACGGGATCGACCCGTATCACTTCGGCGTGGTGATCTGCATCAACCTGACGCTGGGCTTGCTGACGCCTCCGGTCGGCGCCGCGCTTTACGTGGCATCGAGCGTGACCGGGGCCAGCCCGGGCGAGATCCTGCGGCCGCTGGCGCCGTTCCTCATCGCGACGGCGGCCATACTGGTGCTGCTGTCCTGGCAGCCCCTGCTGGTCACTGCGCTGATCAGGTAAGCGGGGCGGGCGGGCGCCCACGCGCCGGGCCCATTCATACGGAGAAGCATAATGAGCAAACTGAAGGACCGCGTCGCCATCGTTACCGGCGGCGCACAGGGGATTGGTGCGGCCTACGCACGGGCGCTGGCTGCCGAGGGCGCGCGCGTGGCGATCGCCGACGTGCTGGACGGCACCGCGGCCGCCCAGGACATCGAGGCGGCCGGCGGCAGTGCGATGTCGGTGACGGTAGACGTGGCCGACGAAGTCTCTACACAAGCAATGGCGCGGGCGGTGGTCGAACATTTCGGCCGCCTGGACATCCTGGTCAACAACGCAGCCGTGTACGCCTCGCTGCAGCTCAAGCCTTTCACCGAGATCGACGTGGCCGAATGGGACAAGGTGATGGCGGTCAACGTGCGCGGCCCCTTCCTGTGCGCCAGGGCGGTCTTGCCGTACATGCGCCGCGCGGGCTACGGCCGCATCGTTAACATCTCGTCGGGCACGCCCTTCAAGGGTACGCCCAACCTGTTGCACTACGTCACTTCCAAGGGCGCAGTCCTGGCCATGACCCGCGCCTTGGCCCGCGAGGTCGGGGCCGACGGCATCTGCGTCAACACCCTTGCGCCAGGGCTGGTGCTCAGCGAAGGCGTGCTCCAGAACGAGGCGCTGCGCCAGACACTGACCGGCCCGGTGATCGCCAGCCGGGCCATCAAGCGGGACCAGATGCCGCAGGATCTCATCGAGCCGCTTCTGCTGCTGGTCTCCGATGGCTGCGCCTTCATGACCGGCGAGACCATCGTGGTCGACGGCGGCTCGGTCATGCATTGAATGCGGCGCATGACCTTGCCCTCGAACCCTCCGCCGCCGGGCGGACCCACGGAGAAAAAACCATGACAGCCATTGCGCAACCCTGGATCGCAGGCCAATGGACGCCCGTCGAAAGCGGCGCTCTTGCCGAGAGCGTGAACCCGAGTACCGGCCAGGTGCTGGGCCGTTTCGCCGATGCCGGCACGGCCGAGGCCCAGGCGGCCATCGCCGCGGCCCGGCGCGCTTTCTTGCATACCGACTGGGCGCATGCACCGCGCCTGCGCGCGGCGGTGATGCTGGAGTTCGCCGATCGGGTGGAGCGCCGCAGCCAAGAGCTGGCGCTGCTTCTGGCGAACGAAACCGGCAAGCTGCTCAAGCCGGCGCAGGCCGAGATCGCGGGCACGATTTCCGAGATCCGTTTCTATGCCGGTCTGGCACGCACCATCTTTGGCCGTACCACCGAAGTGGAGCCGGGTGCCCTGTCGGTGCTCAGCCGCGAGGCCGCCGGGGTGGCGGGCATCATCGTGCCGTGGAACGCGGCCGCCATCCTGCTAGTGCGTTCGCTGGCCCCGGCCATGGCCGCCGGCTGCGCCAGCGTGGTCAAGCTCGCGCCGCAGGCGGCGCTGTTCCAGACTGAGCTGATGCGCTGCCTGAACGATATTCCCGCCCTGCCGCCGGGCGTGGTGAATTTCTATGGCTGCACGAGCAGCGCCCCAAGCGAGGCCCTGGTGGCTTCAAGCGACGTGGACGTCATCAGTTTCACCGGCAGCGTGCCGGTGGGCCAGCGCATCATGGCCGCCGCGGCCGGCAGCCTCAAGCGCCTGAACCTCGAATTGGGCGGCAAGGCGCCGGCCGTCGTGTTCGGCGACGTCGATGTCGAGGCGCTTGCGCCTCAACTGGCGGCAGCGGCCACGGTCGCGGCTGGCCAGCAGTGCACCGCGCTGGATCGGGTGCTGGTGCACGAAAGCGTGCTGCATCCGCTGCGCGATGCGCTCGCCCGGCAGTTCCGGGCGATGCGGGTGGGGCCGGCCACCGCATCCGACAGCCAGATGGGGCCCTTGATCGATGTCGGCAACCGCGACCGCATCGACCGCCTGGTCGAGGATTGCAGGCGCTATGGCGAGGTGATCGTGCGCGGCCAGGTGCCCGGCGGCGAACTGGCGCACGGGGCTTTCATTGGTCCGAGCCTGGTCGAGGTCGGCGACCTGCAATCGCCTATCGTTCAGGAAGAGTTCTTCGGTCCGGTACTGAACCTGGAGACGTTCGCCGACGAGGCGCAAGCGGTGGCGCGCGCCAATGCGACCCGCTACGGCCTGGCCGCCAGCGTATGGACGCGCGACGGGGCGCGTGCGCGGCGTGTGGCGCGCGCCTTGCGCAGCGGCACGGTTTGGATCAATACGCACAACAAGCTGCTTGCCGAGGCCGAGACGGGCGGCTACGGTGCCAGCGGGTTCGGCCGCCTGCACGGCGCCGAGGCCCTGCTGGAGTTTCTGGAAACCAAACACGTGTACGAGGAGGTGGGCCGCGTGGCCCCTGGAGATTAACATCATTTTCAGTGATGTAAGGAGGGCAGCGTGTAGGCCAGGTCCGGATGGGAACCGCGAAGGTACAAATCAGCCCGGCGAGATGGCAATCATTATATTTGATAGAAAAAATCATTAAATATTATTTGAAGTGATTGCCACCCCTCCCTATACTTCATCGCACAAGAACGATAGCGGACAGCCTGGACAGGCTTGGCCTGGCTGCATGGGCGCCGCAACCGAGACCTCCATGATCCACGCGTTTCGCTCCGTGGCGCCGGAACCGTTCCGGGTGCCGGCCCATACGGTGTCGCAGGCCCCGCGCAAGGTTCCTTCGCCGGCGTCCTTCCCAAATCCCATCCACGAGGCGTTTCAATGAACACGACAATTTCGCCCGCCGAGGCAACGCGAGACCTGCGCGCCTGGCTGGCCCGCCTGAGCGACACCGGCCGCATGGCCGTGATTCAAGAGAATGTCGCCCTCAAGCACGAACTGGCCGCCATCGCCAAGCGTCTGGACGGGCGCCAGGCTGCCTTTTTCCCCAGGCCGGATGGGCACGCCATCCCGGTCATTTCGGGGTTCATGGCGCGCCGCGCCTGGATCGCCGAAGCGATGGGCGTGCCCGAATCCGAATTGCTGCAGGCCTATCGGCGGGCCGCTGACGAACCCTTGCCCTGGCAGGAAGTGCCGGCCGGCCAGGCCGCCTGTCAGGAAGTCGTGCACCGGGAAGTCGACCTGCACGATCTGCTGCCCATCCCCACCCACAGCGAACACGACAGCGGCCCCTACATCACGGCGGGCATGGTCATCGCGCGCAATCCCAGCACCGGCATCCAGAACGTATCGATCAACCGGATACAGGTCCATGCGCGAGACCGCATGGCGGTGCTGTTGCTGCCCCGCCATCTTTTCAGCTATCACCAGGCAGCGGAAGCCATGGGCCAGCCGCTGTCCGTGGCGATCGTGATCGGGGCCGATCCGCTGACGCTGCTTGCCTCGCAGGCGATCGCCCCGCTGGACTACGACGAGCTTGGCATCGCCGGCGCCTTGCATGGCGCACCGCTGCCGGTGGCCAAGTGCCTGACCAGCGAGGTGAGGGTGCCGGCCGGCGCGGAGATCGTCATCGAGGGACGACTGCTGCCCCAAGTGCGCGAGCCCGAGGGGCCTTTCGGCGAGTTTCCCAAGTACTACAGCGCGCGCGAGGAGCGCGAGGTCATCCAGGTCGACCTGGTCACGCACCGCAAATCGCCGATCTTCCACACCATCGTGCCGGCCGAGATGGAGCATTTGCTGCTGGGCTCGATCCCGCGCGAAGCCACGCTGCTTGCCCACCTGCAGCGCAGCTTTTCCGGCGTGCAGGACGTGCATCTGTCGATAGGCGGGGTGGGGCGCTACCATTTGTTCGTCAAGCTCGACAAGCGCCGCGAGGGCGAACCGAAGAACGTCATTCTTTGCGCTTTCGGCGCGCACTACGACATCAAGCAGGTCATCGTGGTCGATACTGACGTGGACGTGCACGACCCGCAGCAGGTCGAATGGGCGGTGGCCACGCGGTTCCAGGCCGATCGCGACCTGGTCGTGGTCTCTGGCGCCCAGGGCTCGGTGCTCGACCCGTCAACGACCGTCGGGCAGCCCACGGACGCGCCCGCCCATATGCAGGGCATCAGCGCCAAGATGGGCCTGGATGCGACCCGGCCGGTTTCCTACCATGAGCACGTCTTTACCAAGGTGCGGGTGCC
This sequence comes from Orrella sp. JC864, assembly GCF_037026685.1. Taxonomy (NCBI): domain Bacteria; kingdom Pseudomonadati; phylum Pseudomonadota; class Betaproteobacteria; order Burkholderiales; family Alcaligenaceae; genus Orrella; species Orrella sp. JC864. Next base: position 66,159 of record NZ_JBANET010000020.1, read on the forward strand.
GGGTGAGGACGAGGTGGACCTTGCCGCCGTCGTGCAGCGCGGCGTCTCGGTCGACTGGCGCACCGCTACCGCATCATGAGCCTGGTCGGTGGCAAGCCCCGCCTGATCGTGGCGATTACCGGCGCCAGCGGCGCCGTATACGGTGTGCGCCTGTTGGAGCAGTTGCGCCAGGGCGGCGCCTGCGAAACCCATCTGGTCATGTCTTCTTCCGGCGCGTTGACCGCGGCCCAGGAACTGGGGCTCAAGCGCAGCCAGGCCGAGGCCTTGGCCGACGTCGTGCACAGCGCCAAGGACATCGGCGCGGCCATCGCCAGCGGTTCGTTCCACTCGGCCGGCATGGTGATCGCGCCATGCTCGATGAAGACCTTGGCCAGCATCGCTCACGGGCTGGCCGACAATCTGGTCAGCCGCGCGGCCGACGTGGTGCTCAAAGAGCGCCGCAAGCTGGTGCTGCTGGCGCGCGAGACACCGCTGAACCTGGCTCACCTGCGCAACATGACGGCGGTGACGGAAATGGGCGGCATCGTTTTTCCACCCGTGCCGGCTTTCTATACCTGCCCGGCTTCGCTCGACGACATCGTCAACCATACCGTGGGTCGCGTCCTTGACTTGTTCTCCATCCCGCATGCCGGGCTGGTCAAGCGCTGGGAAGGGATGGGCCCGCCGACGCAACCCCGATAGAGAACGCCATACATCCCAAGGAGTACCCCGTGACACAACTGAAGCATTCCGCACAGCATCTGCTGCAAGACCTTGACGGCTTTCGCGTTGAGATCGACGCTGCCCGCCAGCGCGCCGACATCGTCTTGAACCGCGGTCCGTTCAATATCATTTCCATGGCCCAGCGCGATCAGTTGCGGCTGGTGTTCGAATCGCTGGACGAGAACGATGCCGTGCGCGTGATCGTGCTGCGCGCCGAGGGCGAGCATTTCTCCAGCGGCGGCGACATCAAGGGTTTCCTCGAGGCCAGTCCCGAGCATGTCTCCAAGCTGGCCTGGAACATCGCCGCTCCCGCCCGCTGCAGCAAGCCGGTGATCGCCGCCAATCGTGGCTATTGCTTCGGCGTCGGATTCGAAATATCGCTGGCCTGCGACTTTCGTCTAGTCACCGATACCACCCTGTATGCCTTGCCCGAGCAGAAGCTCGGCCAGATTCCAGGCTCGGGCGGTTCGGCCCGGCTGCAGAAGATGGTCGGCATCACCCGCACCAAGGATATCGTGATGCGATCGCGCCGCATTCCCGGCCGGCAGGCCTGGGAGTGGGGCGTGGCCACCGAGTGCGTGCCGAATGCCGAACTCGAGGCCGCGACGGATCGCCTGGTCGATGAGCTGCGCACTTTCTCGCCGCTGGCTCAGCGCACCGCCAAGAAGCTGCTCAACGACACCGAGGACGCCTCGCTGTCGACTTCCATCGAGCTCGAAGGCCATTGCTACAGCCGCCTGCGCAGTTCGGACGATTTTCGTGAAGGCGTGCAGGCCTTTCACGCCAAGCGTGCGCCGCAGTTCACCGGTTCGTAGAGGGACTAGCGTGAGGGGCATGCTTTCCATAGCAGACCTGGAGCGCCAGGCCAGGAAACGGCTGCCGCCCAGCATCTACGGCTACGTGGTCGGCGGTGCGGAGGACGAACAGTCGGTGCGCGGCAACCGCGCCGGCTTCGAGCGCTGGCGCTTCGTGCCGCGCCCGCTGGTTGACGTATCCCTGCGGTCGCAGGAAACCGAGCTCCTGGGCCGGCACTATGCGGCGCCGCTGGGCATCAGCCCGATGGGCGTCGCGGCCCTGTGCCGCTTCGACGGCGATTGCGCCATGGCACGGGCCGCGCGTGCGCTGAACCTGCCCTTCATCCTGAGCGGCGCCTCCACCACGCCGCTGGAGCGGGTGGCGGCCGCTTTCCCCGATGCCTGGTTCCAGGCGTATATTCCTTCGCGCCGCGAGGTCATCGCGCCCCTGGTGCAACGCGTTGCCCGTGCCGGCATCCGCACGCTGGTGGTGACCGTGGACGTGCCGATCGCCTCGGTGCGCGAAATCGAGCTGCGCAACGGTTTTTCGATCCCGCTGCGGCTGTCGGGCAAGCTGGTGCTGGGTGGGTTGGCCCGCCCGCGCTGGATGCTGGACACCTTCGCCCGCACATTGCTGCGCCAGGGCGTACCGCATTTCGAGAACTTCACCGCCACCCGCGGCGGTCCGATCATCACCGCCGCGCGGGGCGATCACCGGGCGGGCCGGGCGGCGCTGTGCTGGGACGACATGCGCTGGCTGCGTGACCAATGGCCGGGCACGCTTGTCATCAAGGGCATCCTGCATCCGGACGACGCGCGTAACGCGCAGTCCGTGGGCGCGGATGGCGTGATCGTTTCCAACCATGGGGGGCGCCAGCTCGATGGCGCCATCGCGCCGATTGAGGCCTTGCCGGAGATCGTGCAGGCCGTACCCGCAATGCCCGTGATGATCGACGGCGGATTTCGGCGTGGCACCGACGTGCTCAAGGCGTTGGCGCTGGGCGCGCGCTTCGTGTTTGTGGGGCGTGCCGCCATGTATGGCCTGGCGGTGGGCGGCGAGGCGGGCGTGGCGCATGCCTTGCGCCTGCTGCAGAAGGAAATCGACCTGAACCTGGCATTGCTGGGCTGCCCGGCCACGAGCGGCCTGTCGCGCGCGTACTTGCGTGCAGCATGAGACAAAGAGCATGAACGAACCCATTAGAACGCGCACCGGCGGCCAGATCCTCGTCGATGCCCTGCGCGTCAACGGCGCCGACACGGCTTTCTGCGTGCCCGGCGAGAGCTTTCTCGCGGCCATCGACGCCTTTCACGACGCCGCGGCGGACATCCGCCTGGTGGTGTGCCGCCAGGAAGGCGGCGCGGCGCACATGGCCGAGGCGCACGGCAAGCTGACCGGCCGTCCCGGCATCTGCTTCGTCACCCGAGGGCCGGGCGCCACCAACGCCAGCATCGGCGTGCATACCGCGCGGCAGGACTCCACGCCGCTGATCCTGTTCGTGGGGCAGGTCGCACGCGAGGCCATGGGCCGCGAGGCCTGGCAGGAGATCGACTACCGCCACATGTTCGGCCACATCGCCAAGTGGGTGGACCAGATCGACGATCCGGCGCGCATTCCCGAATACGTGAACCGGGCCTTTCACATCGCCACGGCGGGCCGCCCCGGCCCGGTGGTGCTGGCGCTGCCCGAGGACATGCTGGCGCAGGAGGCGGCCGTGGCCGACTGCCCGCCCTACCGGCGCGCCCAGGCCTGCCCGGATCCGGCCGCCATGGCCGAGCTGGCCGAACGCCTGCAGGCGGCCGAGCGGCCGCTGGTGATGCTGGGCGGCGGCGGCTGGACCCGCCAGGCCAGCGAGGACATCGCCGCCTTCGCCCAGGCGCACGATCTGCCGGTGGCCTGCGCCTTCCGGCGCCAGGACCTGTTGGACAACCGCCACGACCATTACTGCGGCGAGGCGGGCCTGGGCATGGACCCGCGCCTGGCCGCGCGCATCCGCGAGGCCGATTTCATCCTGGCGGTCGGCCCGCGCCTGGGCGAGACCACCACCAACGGCTATACCCTGCTGGACGTGCCCCGTCCGCGCCAGGTGCTGGCGCACGTGCATGCCGATCCGCAGGAGCTGGGCCGGGTCTATCACGCCGATGTCGCGATCAATGCCGCCATGCCGGCCGCGGCGCGGGCGCTGCGTGCGCTGCCCGCGCCGCAGGCTGCGCGCTGGCGCGCCTGGACGCGCCAGGCGCGCGCCGACTACCTGGCGCACCTGGAGCCGCCGGCCATGCCGGGCGAGGTCGACTTCGGCCGCATCATGGTGCAGCTGCGCGAGCGCCTGCCGCCCCAGGCCATACTGACCAACGGCGCGGGCAACTACACCCTGTGGGTGCAGCGCTTCTATCCCTACCGCGGCCTGCGCACCCAGCTGGCGCCCACCAGCGGCACCATGGGGTACGGCCTGCCGGCGGCCATTGCCGCCAAGCTGGCGCATCCCGAGCGCCCGGTGGTGTGTTTCGCCGGCGACGGCTGCTTCCTGATGAACGGCCAGGAGCTCGCCACGGCCATGCAGTACGGCCTGAACATCCTGGTCATCGTGGTCAACAACGGCATGTACGGCAGCATCCGCATGCACCAGGAGCGCCACTATCCGGGCCGGGTCTGCGCCACCGGCCTGGCCAATCCGGACTTTGCCGGGCTGGCGCGGGCCTATGGCGCCCACGGCGAGGTCGTGGCCCGCACCGAGGAGTTCCTGCCGGCCTACGAGCGCGCCATGGCGGCCGGACGGCCCGCCCTGATCGAGCTGCGGGTCAGCCAGGAGGCGCTGTCGCCGCGCCTGACGATTTCGGGCCTGCGCGGGCAGGGCGCTTGAGCGCGGGGCGGTTCTCCCGCGGCCGCCCTGCCGCCGCCGGGCGGCCTGGCGCGCGGGGGGCTGGCCGGTATGGGTAAAATGGCTCTTTAAGGGCCAATCCCCCTCAGTCCATGAACGCCCCCCTGCCTACCGACCTGCTGCGCGCCGCCACGGCGGCGACCGAACCTGCGCGCCTGCGCGAGATCCCCTACAACTACACCTCGTTCTCCGACCGCGAGATCGTCGGCCGGCTGCTGGGCGAGGACGCGTGGCAGCTGCTGTCGGACCTGCGCGGCGAGCGGCGCACCGGCCGCTCGGCCCGCATGCTCTACGAGGTGCTGGGCGATATCTGGGTGGTGCGCCGCAATCCCTATCTGCAGGACGACCTGCTCGAGAATCCCAAGCGCCGCAAGCTGCTGGTCGAGGCGCTGCACCATCGGCTGCGCGAGATCGACCGGCGCCGCGCCGGCGACGATGCCGGCCGCGACGAAAAGGTGGCTGGCCTGCTGCAGCGCGCGCGCGCGGCCATCGCCGAGTTCGAGCAGCAGTTCGAGCAGACCGCCAAGCTGCGCCGCCAGGTCGTCAAGGTGCTGGGCCGGCATACCGCGCGGGACAACATCAAGTTCGACGGCCTGTCGCGCGTCTCGCACGTTACCGACGCGACCGACTGGCGCGTCGAGTATCCCTTCGTGGTGCTCACCCCCGACCATGAGGACGAGATGGCCGCGCTGGTGCGCGGCTGCATCGAGCTGGGGCTGACCATCGTGCCGCGCGGAGGCGGCACGGGCTACACCGGCGGGGCCATCCCGCTGACCTGGAAATCGGCGGTCATCAACACCGAGAAGCTCGACACGCTCGGACCGGTCGAGTCCTGTCTGCTGCCGGGCCTGTCCGAGCCCGTGGCGGTGGTGCAGGCCGGGGCCGGCGTGGTCACCAAGCGCGTGGCCGAGGCCGCCGAGCGCGCCGGCTACGTCTTTGCGGTCGACCCGACCTCGGCCGAGGCCTCGTGCGTGGGCGGCAACATCGCCATGAACGCCGGCGGCAAGAAAGCCGTGCTGTGGGGCACGGCGCTGGACAACCTGGCTTCCTGGCGCATGGTCGATCCGGACGGCAACTGGCTGGACGTGGTGCGGCTGGACCACAACATGGGCAAGATCCATGACGTGGACGTGGCGCGCTTTGACCTGACCTGGTCCGACGGCCTGGGCAAGCCGGGCGAGCGCGTGCTGCGCACGCAGCGCCTGGAGATCGAGGGCCGGCGCTTTCGCAAGGAAGGCCTGGGCAAGGACGTCACCGACAAGTTCCTGGCCGGGCTGCCCGGCGTGCAGAAAGAGGGCTGCGACGGCCTGATCACCTCCGGGCGCTGGGTGCTGCACCGCATGCCCCGGCACACCCGCACGGTATGCATGGAGTTCTTCGGGCAGGCGCGCGACGCCATCCCGTCCATCGTCGAGGTCAAGCAATACCTGGACGGCGAGGGCCGCCGGCGCGGCGCCATCCTGGCCGGGCTGGAGCACCTGGACGAGCGCTACCTGCGCGCGGTGGGCTACGCCACCAAGAGCCGCCGCGGCGAACTGCCCAAGATGGTGCTCATCGGCGACATCGTGGGCGATGACGAGGACGCGGTGGCCGCCGCCGCCAGCGAAGTCGTGCGCCTGGCCAATACCCGCCATGGCGAAGGCTTCGTGGCCGTCAGCGCCGAGGCCCGCAAGAAGTTCTGGCTGGACCGCTCGCGCACCGCCGCCATCGCGCGCCACACCAACGCCTTCAAGATCAACGAAGACGTGGTGATCCCGCTGGACCGCATGGGCGAATACACCGACCATATCGAGCGCATCAACATCGAGCTGTCCACGCGCAACAAGCTGCGCCTGCTCGATGCGCTGCAAGCGTACCTGGACGGGCCGCTGGCGGTGGCCAAGCCCGATCCGGGCGAGGAAGACGCGCAGGCGCGCGCCGAGCTGCTGGACGAGCGCGTGCGCCGCGCCCATGAGCTGCTCATGGGCGTGCGCGCCCGCTGGCAGTGGCTGCTGGACAACCTGGACCTGCCGCTGCGGGCGGCGCTGGCGCAGCTGCCCGACATCGGCCTGGCCCACCGCGTGCCCGAGCTGGATGCCCGGCTGGCCAGCCAGCCCGAGGCGCGCGTGTTCGACGTGGTGCAGGACCGCACCTTGCGGGTCTCCTGGAAGACCGAGGTGCGCGCCGAGCTCGAGCACATCTTCGGCGGCGCCGACTGCGCGCCGGTGCTGGCCGAGGCCCAGGCCATCCATGACCGCGTGCTCAAGAGCCGCGTGTTCGTGGCGCTGCACATGCATGCCGGCGACGGCAACGTGCACACCAACATCCCGGTCAACTCCGACGACTACGGCATGCTGCAAGAGGCCAACCGCACGGTCGAGCGCATCATGCAGATCGCGCGCGACCTGGACGGCGTGATCTCGGGCGAGCACGGCATCGGCCTGACCAAGTACGAGTTCCTGACCGAGGAAGAACTGGCACCTTTCCAGCACTACAAGCGCCAGGTCGATCCGCGCGGCCACTTCAATGCCGGCAAGCTCATGCCGGGAGCCGACCTGCGCCATGCCTGGACGCCCAGCTTCAACCTGCTGGGCCACGAATCGCTGATCATGCAGCAAAGCGAGATCGGCTCGATCTCGCATTCCATCAAGGACTGCCTGCGCTGCGGCAAGTGTAAGCCGGTGTGCGCCACGCACGTGCCGCGCGCCAACCTGCTGTATTCGCCGCGCAACAAGATCCTGGCCACCTCGCTGCTGGTCGAGGCCTTCCTGTACGAAGAGCAGACCCGGCGCGGCGTGAGCCTCAAGCACTGGGAAGAATTCGAGGACGTGGCAGACCATTGCACCGTCTGCCACAAGTGCTACAACCCCTGTCCGGTGGACATCGACTTCGGCGACGTGTCCATGAACATGCGCGCGCTGCTGCGCCGCATGGGCAAGAAGTCGTTCAATCCCGGCACCGCGGCGGCCATGTTCTTCCTGAACGCCAAGGACCCGCGCACCATCAACGCCACGCGCCAGGCCATGGTGGGCGTGGGCTACAAGGCCCAGCGCATGGCCAACGACCTGCTGGCCAAGGTGGCGCGCAAGCAGACCGCCGCGCCGCCGGCCACGGTGGGCCGCGCGCCCATGCGCGAGCAGGTGGTGCACTTCGTCAACAAGAAGATGCCCGGCGGGCTGCCCAAGCAAAGCGCGCGCAAGCTGCTGGACATCGAAGACGCCAACTACGTGCCCATCATCCGCGACCCGCGCACGACCACGGCCGACACCGAGGCCGTGTTCTATTTCCCGGGCTGCGGCTCCGAGCGGCTGTTCTCGCAGGTGGGCCTGGCCACGCAGGCCATGCTCTGGCATGCGGGCGTGCAAACCGTGCTGCCCCCGGGCTACCTGTGCTGCGGCTACCCGCAGCGCGGCAACGGCATGACGGACAAGGCCGAGAAGATCATCACCGACAACCGCGTGCTGTTCCACCGGGTGGCCAACACGCTGAACTACCTGGACATCAAGACCGTGGTGGTCAGCTGCGGCACCTGCTACGACCAGCTGGCCGGCTACGAATTCGACAAGATCTTCCCGGGCTGCCGCCTGATCGACATCCACGAATACCTGCTGGAAAAAGGCATCAAGCTCGAAGGCGCGCAGGGCGTGCGCTACATGTACCACGACCCCTGCCACACGCCCATGAAGCTGCAGGACCCGATGAAGACCGTCAAGTCGCTGGTGGGCGAGGGCGCCATCAAGACCGAGCGCTGCTGCGGCGAGTCGGGCACGCTGGCGGTCACGCGGCCGGACATCTCCACGCAGGTGCGCTTTCGCAAGGAAGAAGAGCTGCGCAAGAACACCGCCACGCTGCGCGAGGACGGCTATTCGGGCGAGCTAAAGGTGCTGACCTCGTGTCCGTCCTGCCTGCAGGGCCTGTCGCGCTACGGCGAGGACACCGGCGCGCAGGCCGACTACATCGTGGTCGAGATGGCGCGCCACATCCTGGGGCCCGACTGGCTGCAGGAATACGTGGCGCGCGCCAACGGGGGCGGGATCGAGCGGGTGCTGGTGTAGGGCTTTGCTGTCCGTCCCAGCCGCGCGGGGGGGGGCTGGCCGGGCCCGCCCGCGCCGGCTGCCTTATCTCAGATAGCGCGCTTCCACCTTGCGCATGGCTTCGTCGCCCTGCAGCGCGATGATCTCCGCGACCGAAGGCAGGGCTGCATCCACCTGGCGCAGGCCGCCTTCGGCGCGGATCTGCGCGAACACCTTGCGCATGGCGCCTACCGCTGCCCGGATCGCATGGTTGCCGTAGATGACCACGCCCACCTTGCCCAGGGCTGCGATGTCGGCCTCGGTCAACTGCGGGTAGGCGGTGGGCACCAGCACCAGCGGCGTCTTGCCGGGCCAGGCGCGCGCGAAGGCCAGGATTTCGTCCGGCGTCTTCTGCTTGGAGTGGATCAGGATCGCATCGGCGCCCGCCTCTTCATAGGCCAGCCCGCGCCGGATGGCCTCATCCTGGCCCAATCCGGCGATCAAGGCCTCCACCCGCGCCACCACGACGAAACGCTTGTCCTTGCGCGCGTCGGCAGCCGCGGCGATCTTGCCCTGGAATTCCTCGATGCGCACCAGCTCCTGGCGGCCGCCGGCGCGCAGGCTGGTGTCCTTGGGGAAAGTCTTGTCTTCCATCACGATTGCCGAGGCCCCGGCCGCCTCGTACTGCGGCACGACGTAGTGCACGTTGACCGCGTTGCCGAAGCCCGTGTCTATATCCGCGATCAGCGGGACCGTCACCACGGAGGCGATGGCCCGCATCATCTCCAGGTGCGCGCCCATGGACAGGATATTTGCGTCCGGTACTGCGTAGCTGGCCGATAGTTCGAAGCCGCTACCCCAGATCCCGTCAAAGCCTGCTTCCTGCGCCAGGACGGCGGCCAGCGGGTTGTGGGCCGCCATTGCGGTAAACAGCCTGCCGCTGTCCAGCGCGGCACGCAAGGTTTCGTTCTTGTTCATGGCATGTTCCTTTTGCCGGTTAGCGCAATTGCGCGCAAGCATCGCCGATGCGGGCCATCGCTTCGTCGAGCTCCGCGTCCGAAGCCGCGTAGGAAACCCGGAAATGTCCCGGCAGCTCGAAGGCCGACCCCGGCACGACGGCCACGCCCGCCACGCGCAGCAGGTAAAGCGCCAAGTCGGCGTCGCTCTCGATCGTCTGTCCCGATTCGTCGCGCCGCCCCAACAGGCCCTGGCAGCTGGGAAAGGCATAGAAGGCGCCTGGCGGCAGGTCGCAGGCCACTCCGTCGATGCCGTTGAGCCGGGCCACCACCGCGTCCCGACGGCGGCGGAAAGCCTGGAGAAATCCGGGCAGGAAATCCATCGGGCCGTCCAGCGCGGCGATGGCGGCGGCCTGGCTGATCGAGCTGGTATGGGAGGTCGATTGGGACTGGACCAGGTTCATTGCCTTGATCAGCTCCGCCGGCCCGGCGCCAAAGCCCACCCGCCATCCGGTCATGGCATAGGCCTTGGATACGCCGTTGATGGTCAGGGTGCGCGCGGCCAGTTCGGGCGAGACCGCGGCTGGCGTGGCGAAAGGCGTATCCTCGTAGCGGATCTTCTCGTAAACGTCGTCGGCCATGACCCATACCTGCGGGTGGCGCGACAGCACCTGGGCCAGGGCGAGCAGTTCCTGCCGGGTATAGACCGCGCCGCTGGGATTGGACGGCGAGTTGAGCATCAGCCACTTGGTGCGTGCGGTGATCGCCCCTTGCAGTCGAGCGGCGGTGAGCTTGAACCCGGTCGAGGCGCCGCAGCGCACGATCACGGGCGTGCCGCCGGCCAGCCGCACCATTTCCGGGTAGGACACCCATGCGGGCACCGGCACGACGACCTCGTCGCCAGGATCCAGGGTGGCCTGCAGCGCGTTGTAGAGTAATTGCTTGGCGCCGCAGCCCACCTGGATCTGGTCCACGCCGTAGACCAGACCGTTGTCGCGCTCGAACTTGCGCGCCACCGCTTCGCGCAAGGCCAGGGTGCCGGCCACGTCGGTGTAGCGCGATTCGTTGCGGTCGATGGCGGCCTTGGCGGCTTCCCGCACGTGCCGGGGGGTGGGAAAGTCCGGTTCGCCCTGGCTCAGGGTGATGACGCTGCGGCCCTCGCGCTTGAGCTGGTTGGCCAGGCGCGTCATTTCCTTGGTGGCCGAGGGCTTGGCTCCGCGCACGCGGCCCGAGAGCAATGCATGCGAGGGGGCATGGCTTGTTTCTGTCATTGGAGGGATCCCACCTTGAGCTTGAAAACCCAGCGCGCCAGCGCCAGGGGAACAAAGATCGTCAGCAGCAGCACCAGGCTGTAGGCGCATGCCAGGGCCAGGCGGCCGCTGTCTATCTGCTGGAAGACTTCGATGGGCATGGTGTTCATGCCGCCGAAATAAAGCACCACGGTGGCCGAGAGCTCCGAGAGGGTGGTGACCCACATCAGGACGGCCGCGGCGACCACCGAAGGTCCGATGACGGGTAGCACCACCCGCCAGAAGCTGCGCAAGGGGCTGACGCCCAGGCTCATCGAGGCTTCCTCTATGGAATCCTTGAGGTTGTGCAGGGGACCGGCGGCGGCGCGCACGCTGGTGGGCACGCGCCGCAGGAAATAGGCCAGCGCCATGATCACCCAGCTGCCGGTCAGCACCAGCCAGCCGCTGTTGAAGGCGTTGATCAGGGCAATGCCCAGGACGGTTCCAGCGATGGTCAGCGGCAGCATCACCAGCACGTCGAGGGCGTGCGTAAGCATCGACCGCCGCTTGACGATCAGGTACGCGCTGGCGATGGAAAACACGATCCCGGCCGCTGTCGCGATGGACGCGAGAAACAGCGAGTTGTACAGAGGTTCGGGCGCGCGAACCATCGCGTGCTGCACGTGCGCCAGCGTAAAGCCGCCATAGCGCAGCACCGGCCCTACCGATGGTGTGAAGGCAGTTACCACGACCACCAGCGCCGGCAGCAGGGACAATGCCACGATGCCCAGCACCGCCGCACTGGCAAGCACCGCGCGCCAGCCCGCAATGGGTTGCGCATGCGGGCTGCGACCCGGTTCCATCTGGAACTGGCGTCGTTCCACCACCAGCTTCTGCACCAGCAGCAGTCCCGCGCCCAAGAACACCAGCAGGCAGGCCATGGTCGTCTGCATCTGCGGATTGCCGCCCATTTCGCTGACGAACTCGTTATAGGCCCTGACGGCCAATACCGGGGTGCGCGCACCCAGGACCGCCGGCACGCCGAAGCTGCCGATGACATGAGTGAAAACGATCAGCGCGCCGGCGAAGGCGCTGGGCAAGAGCAGCGGCAGCGTAACGCCGCCCAGCACCCGGCTCATCGGGCGGCCCAGGCTCTGCGCGGCTTCTTCCAGGCTGCGGTCCATCGATTTCAGGCCCACCAGCACCGCCACGAAGGCGTACACGTAGTTGTTCAGGGTCATGACGAAGACCAATCCCCACCACGAGTAGAGCGAGGGCAGTTCCACGCCCAGCGGCGCCAGCAGGGCGTTGACCAGTCCCTGGCGCCCCAGCAGCAGCACCCAGGCCGCGGCCACCACGACATCCGGTATCACCAGGGTGACCAGGGGCAAGGCCGTGACCAGCCCGGCCAGCGGGAAACGCCAGCGCGCCACCACGAGTGCCAGCGCGCCTCCCACCAGCATCGATGTCGTCGTGACGGCCGCTCCCAATATCAACGTATTGAAGAAGACCTCGCGGTACGAAGCATCGGAGAAGAACCGGACATAGCCGTCCAGGCCGGCCCGGCCGTCCGGGCCGATCAGGGATTTGCCCAGCATGCCGGCCAGCGGCCAGATCAGGAAGATCGCCAGTAGCCCGAGGGCCAGGACGGCTGTCGTCAGCCATGCGGGATCGCGTCGAAGGTTGCCCAGCATCATGATGCCCGCACGATCCGCGCATCGCGCGGCAAGTCCAGAGTGACGGCTTCGCCCCGCGCGCGCAGACGCCCATGCTGCGTGGTGCGCAGGTCCACCCGCAGCGCGCCGGCAGCCGTGCGGACCGTGTAGCCGGTGATGCTGCCGCGAAATTCCACGTGCTCGATCACGCCCGCGATCTGGCCTTCGACCGCGCGGCTGTCCGGCCCGAACTGCATTTCTTCGCTGCGCACGGCAAGCTGCGCGCCCGCGTTTACCGAAACATCGCAGCGGGTCAGGACGATGCCGGCGGCCGTGCGCAGCCGGCGCAGGCCGTCGGCGGGCGGCAGCTCCTGCTCGATGGGGATCAGATTGGCGCTGCCCACGAAATCGGCGACGAAGGCCGTGCGCGGATGCGCATAGATTTCCCGCGGTTCGCCCGTCTGGACGATGCGGCCGCGGTCCATCACCGCGACCAGGTCGGACATGGCCAGCGCTTCCTCCTGGTCGTGGGTCACGAACACGGTCGTGATGCCGGCTTCGGTCTGCAGGTCCCGGATCATGCTGCGCAGTTCGACGCGCAGCTTGACGTCCAGCGCCGATAGGGGCTCGTCCAGCAGCAGCAGCCTGGGCTCGATGACCAGGGCGCGCGCCATCGCCACCCGCTGGCGCTGGCCGCCGGACAGGCCTGCCGGCGCGCGGTCGGCGAATGCCTCCAGGCCCACGCGCTGCAGCATGTGCAAGGCCCGGTCGCGCGCCTGGGAGCGGGGCACGTTGCGTGCCGCCAGTCCGTAGCAGACGTTGTCCAGCACCGAACGGTCGGGAAAGAGCGCATAGTCCTGGAACACCATGCCCACGCCGCGCCGGTGCACCGGCACGTCCGTGACATCGTCATTGCCGAACAGGATCTGCCCCGAATCCGGGCGGACAAAACCGCCCAGCATCCGCAGCAAGGTCGTCTTGCCGCACCCGGACGGTCCCAGCAGCGTGAAGAACTTGCCGCTGGGGATGACCAGGTCCAGATCCTGGAAGAGCTTGTGCCGTCCATAGCTCTGGGCGATGGACCTGAATGAAACCTGCATGTTCCGGCCTTCTATGTGAGGTTTGCCATTGCGCGGCGACCCGCGCTCAGCGCGCGTTGACCAGTTGGCGCCATTGAGACAGGAAGGCCGAACGCTCCGCGGCCATCCGCGCATCGTCCAGCGGCACCAGCGCGATGCTCGAGAGCGCGGGCAGATCCGACAGAGCGGCCACGTCGATGTCCTGGCGCAAGGGGCGGCGGTATGCGCTTTTGAATATCTCGGTTTGCGCCTGGCGCGATGCCAGGAATTCGTAAAGCTTGCGGGCCGGCTGCGGATTCTTGCCGCCCTTGATCAGGGCCATGCCTTCTGGAGAGAGGAAGGTTCCTTCGGCCGGATAGACCAGTTCGATGTCCTTGAGTCCGCCGGCCACATACTCGTAGGCGGCATATTCCATGGTCACCGCGACGGCGAATTCGCCCTTGGCCACGCCTTCGTAGGCCGCCGAGGTAGTGCCCACGATTACCGCATTGCGCGCCACCTGCGCCAGGACCTCTTCGCCGAGCAGGCGGCGCAGGCCATACAGGGCAACGAAGGAGGCACTGCTGCGCTCCGGATCGGGAATGACGATCCTGCCTTTCCATTTCGGTTCGCCCAGTTCGGCCCAGCTCTTGGGCGGCAGGTCTTTTCCGAGTTGCCGCCGGTTGACCATCAGCACGGTCACGTGCGTGTTCGTGCCCAGCCACAGGCCGTCGGGGTTGCGGTAGGCAGGGGGGATCGCCTCGGCTTGTGGCGATCGATACGGCTCGAATAGCTCGTGGAATTCGCCCAAGGTGGACAGCCCGCCGGACCAGAAGAGGTCGCCCAGCGGGTTGGCCGCCTCGGCCTTGATGCGCTGCATCAGCGCACCCGTGCCGGCGCGTACCACCGATACCCGGATCCGGGGATACTCCTTGGCGAACGCGCCCAGGACGCGGTTCACGGTTTCCACGTTATTGGAGGAGTACAGCACCACCTGGTCCGCCCAGGCAGGACGCGCCAGCCATGGGGAGGCAATGAGCAGAACGCATAATACAAGTAGTCTTTTTGTCACGAGAATTCCCCTTATGAGGGCTGTTGGTCGAACAACCCATTCTCTATATTGACCTTTGGGGCGCAATCGTGGCTAGATGACAGTATTCTTGTTATTGATCACACAATGCGTTTTACTCATAAGAACGCCACCAGTTTTCCCTTGGTCGCCTTGCGGGCGTTCACTACCGTGGGCCGCTACAAAAGCTTCACGCGCGCCGCCGGTGTGCTGGGCGTCACGCAGGGCGCGATCAGCCGCCACGTCGCCACGCTGGAGTCCTTCGCCGATTGCCGGCTGTTCGTGCGCAAGGGTTCGTCCATCGAATTTACGCCCGAGGGGCTGCAGCTGTTCGAGGCGGTCAAGGACGCCATGTCCACCATCGAGTTGACGATGCAGTTGCTGGCCCAGCGGGGACGCCAGCATGACCGGCTGCGGGTCAGGACTTCCATGCCCAGCTTCGCGATGACGGTGGTGGTGCCTTCGCTGGGCGATTACCTGGCCCGGCATGGCGTGCAGGTCGATGTCATCACTTCCTTGTCCCCGCCGCAGGCGGGCGACGATTTCGACGTGCTGATCACCCGCGACTTGAGCCTGCCCGGCACGGAAAGCTGGGAGTTGGTACGCGAGGAACTCGTGTGCGTGGCCTCGCCCGCCCTGGTGGCCGCACACCAGGCCCAGGCCGGGGAAACGTGGCCGATGGTGGCGGCCAGGTCCCGGCCTGACATGGTGGCTACCTGGGCCCTGGGCGCGGACAGGGTGCCCGAGCACCTGCGGGTGCTGGCGACCTACGACCACCTGTTCCTGGCGATCACCGCCGCCGTCGGCGGCGCAGGGTTCCTGGTGGCGCCGCACCTGCTCGTCATGGACCAGCTGCGCGCTGGCGCCTTGGTGCTGGCCGACGAGCGCAGGATCCCGTCGGGCGCCAGCTACGTCGCCTACCTGCACGCGCGCAGCGCCCATGCCCAGGCCGCCAGGCAGTTCTGCCGCTGGCTCAAGGGACGCTTGCGCGAGGGCCGGCCTTGAAATGGCGCGCGCCCCTGCGTTCGCGCCGGCTTTCTACAACCGCCTCAAATAAGGCAGCTCTTCCGGCACGAACTGCCCCGCAAACGCCTCGATGCGCATAATGGCGCGGCTGCTCGATCCTTGCAGGTGACGCTTGAGCAACTGGGCGGCCGCGGCGGGCCGGCCCGCGCGCAGGCTTTGGACGATCTCAAGGTGCTCGGCCAGGAAAGGCTCGGTCGGAAACAGGCGCGGCATCCAGTTGTAGAGATAGCGGTGGGCGATCAGCAGCGATTGCGGCAGCGCCAGCGCCTGCATCATCGTCTGCTTGCCGCAGTACGACAGCAAGGTAACGTGCAGCTCCTGCTCCAGGCTGTCCAGCAAGGGGCCGTCGATGGTCCTGGGATGCGCGATGGCCTGCTGCAGGTGCCTGGCCATTTGGTCGAGCAGGCCCGGCGGCAGCTTGCCGTAGGCATCGCGCAGCACCGCGGGCTCGATCAGGCCGCGCAGTTCGTACAGCTGGCCGACGTGTTCGGGCGTCAGGGCGGGCGCCAGCCAGCGCGAGCTTTCGTCCTTGCGCAGCAGCCCCTGCTGCTGCAGCCTGCCGATCACGTCGCGCGCTACCGTGCGGCTGACCTGGTAGTGGCGGGCAAGCATGGCCTCGTTGACCTGCCAGCCCGCAAAAGAGGTGCGCGCGGCGATCTGGCTTTCGACCTCCGCATAAATGGGCGCCCAGCTGGGCCGGGCCTGCAGGCGCAAGTCCGGTCCGGCCTCATGCGCGCGCGACGCGGCGCTGGCGCCGTGGCGCGGCGGCCTGCCCGGCGCCAAGGCGCGCACCGCATAGCCGCGGCCGGGGAGCTTATCGAGCAGGCCCTCGGCCTGCAGGGCCTGCAGCGCCTGCCGCGCCGGCGCGCGGCTGATGCCGAACTGCGCGGCCACGCCCGATTCGAGCACCCGGTCGCCGGCCGGCAGCTTGCCCTCGCGGATCTGCGAGGCCAGGATATCGAAGGCTCGCTGGTAGAGCCGCGCGGCTGCGCCTTTGGTCATGGATGGTCCGGGGCCGGTCTTGCCGCGATTCTATGCGAGCCGCCGCTCAGATGCCCGAGCTCAGGTAGCCGCCATCGACGCGCAGCGTGGCGCCGTTGACGAAAGCCGCCGCGGGCGAGGCCAGGTAGATCGCCGCGCCGACCAGCTCGTCGACCTCGCCCATCCGTCCCATGGCGCTGCGCCGGGCGGCTTCTTCCTTGCGGGCCTGAGGCATGCGCTCGCGGTTCAGCTCGGTCGGGAAAAAGCCCGGCGCAATGGCGTTCACGCGCACGCCCTGGCCGCCCCATTCGGCGGCGAAGGTCTGCGTCAGGCCCGCCACGCCCCATTTGCTGGCGCAATAGGCCGCGCCCTGGGACCAGCCGGTGTGAGCGGAAAGCGAGGTGATGTTGATGATCGCGCCCGCGCCTCGCCCGAGCATGCGTTTGCCGAAGGCGACGCAGGAGAAATAGACGCTCTTGAGATTGGTGTCGAGGATGGCGTCGTATTCGGCCTCGGTGGTCTGGATGGCCGGCTTGATGGCAAGGGTGCCCTGGCAATTGACCAGGATGTCCACGGGGCCATGCGACTGGTCGAGCCGGGCGGCCAGCGCCTCCAGTTCGCCGACCTGGCGGGCGTCCAGCGTGTGGACGGCGTCGTCGCCGGCCCGCAGCGCCTGCGCCACGCGCAGCAGCTTGGCGCGGTCGCGCCCGGCCAGCAGCACGCGGGCGCCGGCCTTGGCCATGCCCTGGGCCAGCGCCGCGCCGATGCCGCCGCCCGCGCCGATGACCAGCGCGGTACGGCCGGCCAGCGAGAAATCCTGCATGTCGAAACCCATCTGCTGCTCCTGAAGGCGCTGCCGGGCCATGGCGGCCCGGCCGGTGCGGCGCGCGCAAAAACCGATTGCCAGCCGCGCGATTAATGTTTAGTGTACGCATTAGACGTTTTAAGGCGCAAGCGCGCAGGCCGTCGCGCTGGCGCGGATTCGGACAAACCATCCAGAAAAACCATCAGGGCGCCCTCGCCCCAAGGTGGCAGGAGACAGGACATGGCGGCTCGTCTGCAAGGAAAACGCGCGCTCGTGACCGGCGCCGGCCAGGGCATAGGCCGGGCCATCGCCCTGGCCATGGTCCAGGAGGGCGCCTCGGTGCTGGCCACCAGCCGCAGCGGCGCCAAGCTTGCCGACCTTCCCTCGCTCGATGCCCGCATAGAAACCGCCGCGCTGGACGTTACCGACGAGCAGGCCGTGGCGCGCACCGTGCAGGCCGCCGGCCAGATCGACGTGCTGGTCAATTGCGCCGGCCTAGTCCTGAACGGCACCGTCCTGGATTGCTCCTTGCAGGACTGGCGGCGCAGCATCGACCACAACGCCACGGGGGTCTTCCTGATGACGCGGGCGGCCCTGCCCGTGATGCTGCGCCGCCGCGGCGGGGCCATCGTCAATGTGGCCTCGGTGGCCTCCAGCCTGGCGGGCGTGGCCAACCGGGCGGCCTACGGGGCCAGCAAGGCCGCGGTCATCGGCCTGACCAAGGCCGTCGCGCGCGACTTCATTGCCCAGGGACTGCGCTGCAATGCCCTGTGTCCCGGCACCACGGATACGCCCTCGCTGCAGGAACGCATACAGTCCAGTCCCGACAGCGAGCGGGCGCGCCGCGAATTCATCGCGCGCCAGCCCATGGGCAGGCTGGGCACGGTGCAGGAGATGGCCGCCGCGGCGGTCTTCCTGGCCAGCGACGAATCGGCATTCATGACGGGCAGCGTGCTCGTCATCGACGGAGGACAGACGCTGTGAACGATCGCGCCCATGCCCGCCCCGCAGCCGCCATCGACGCGCTGCGGGCCTTCTGCGTGCAGGCCTTGCTGGCCGCCGGGGCCGACGAGCCCACCGCCGATGCCGCCGCGCGGGCCATGATGCATGCCAGCCGCCTGGGCGTGGACAGCCACGGGGTACGCCTGCTGCCGCACTACATCCAGGCCATCGAGGGCGGACGCGTGAACGGCCGGCCCAGGCTGTCCTTGACGCAGCAGGCCGCGTCGGTGGCCGTGCTCGATGCCGACGATGCCCACGGCGCGCTGGCCACTTACCGAGGGATGGAGCAGGCGGTGGCGCTGGCCGGCCGGCAAGGCATAGGCGCCGTGGCCATCCGCAACTCCTCGCATTTCGGCCCGGCCGGCGCCTACGCGCTGCACGCGGCGCAGTCCGGCTGCATCGGCCTGGTCTTTTGCAATTCGGACAGCTTCGTGCGCCTGCACGACGGCGCCTCGCGCTTTCACGGCACCAATCCGATCGCCTGCGCCGTGCCGGCGGGCAGCGGCGATCCCTGGCTGCTGGACATGGCGACCAGCGCGATACCTTACAACCGCGTGCGGCTTTACCAGAGCCTGGGGCTGCCCTTGCCGCAGGCCGTGGCCTCGGACGAGCGGGGCCGCGATGTGCGCGATGCGGCGCAGGTCGACATGCTCGCGCCGCTGGGCGGCGAGTTCGGCTTCAAGGGCGCCGCCCTGGCAGGGCTGGCCGAGATCCTGAGCGCGGCCCTGAGCGGCATGAAGTTCAGCAGCGAGATCGCGCCGATGGCCGGTCCGGATTTCTCCACGCCCCGCGGGCTGGGGGCATTCGTGATGGCCATCGATCCGCGCGCCTTCCTGCCGGCGGACCTGTTCCAAGCCGCCATGACGCGTTACCTGCAGGCGCTGCGCAGTTCGCCGGCGCGCGAAGGCGCGGCCGTGCTGGCGCCGGGTGACCGCGAGTGGGCGGTGGCGCGCGAGCGGGCCGCGCACGGCGTACCGGTGGATCCCGATACCGAGGCCGCGTTCCGGCAGCTGTCGGAACGCTTCGGCCTGCCCCTGCCTTTCGGCCCGGCCGAGGGCAAGACATTACCTGGCTGAAGCACCGTTCCCGCGCGGGCCGCGCGCATCTCAAGAGGAAAAGATCATGGCTTATCCATCGAGCATCCTGGCATCCCTGCTCTCGGCGCTGGCCCTGGCCAGCGCGGCCCTGCCGGCCGCCGCGCAGGAGAAGTTCGTCTTGCGGTTCAATCACGTGCTGGGCCCCAGCGAGCCCTTCCACAAGGGCTTTACCGAATGGGCCAAGCGCGTCGAGGAGCGCACCAACGGCGGCTTGAAGATCGACGTGTTCCATAGCGCGCAGCTGGGCGTGGAGGAGGACATCATCGAGCAGATCAGGCAGGGCGCCAATATCGGCCAGAACACCGATGCGGCCCGGCTGGGCAATTACCTGCAGCCCCTGGCGGTCATGAACGGGCCGTACCTGGTCTCGTCGCTGGACGAGGTCTGGCGCCTGTCCGAATCCAAAACGGTGCAGGGCTGGCTGGACGAGCTGGCCGCCAAGCAGGGCATCAAGGTGCTGTGCTTCGACTGGGTCCAGGGGTTCCGGCATTTCTTCACCAACAAGCCCGTGCGCAAGCCCGAGGATCTGCGCGGGCTGCGCATCCGCACCCCGCCCGCGCCGATCTGGCAGGAATCCATCCGCGCGCTGGGCGCCGCGCCCACCTCGATGGCCTTCGGCGACATGTATCCCGGGCTGCAGCAGCGCGCCATCGACGGGGTGGAGCTGGTCTACGCCAACATCCCGGGCGGGCGCTTCTACGAAGTGCTCAAGTACGCCAACGAGACGGCGCACATCATGCTGATCAATTTCGAGGTGGTCAGCGCCAAGTGGTTCGACAAGCTGCCGGCCGAGTACCAAGCCGCGCTGACCGAGGAATGCCGCACGGTGGGCCGCCAGACCTCGCAGGCGCTGGCCGAGATGAACGACAAGATCAAGGACGACGTGCGCGGCCGCGGCATGCAGATCGTCGAGGACGTGGACCTGCAGGCGTTTCGCCAGGCCGGCGCGCAGGCCTACGAGAAGCTGGGCCTGACACAGGCCAAGCAGCAGGTGGACGCCGACCTGGGACGCTAGGAGCCAGCCCGGCGCCGGCCGCGCGTGCCCGGGGCCGGGCCGGGCCGCCAATCATTGCAGGAGTGCCCAAGATGCGCAGCGTATACGAGTGGATAGGGCGGATCGAGGCCGCCGTGGCCGGCATCCTGCTGGTGGCGATGGTGGCCCTGGTCCTGCTGGGCGGGTTGGCCCGGCTGGCGGCGCACCCCTTGAACTGGACCATGGACTTCGCCACCTGCTTTTTTGCCTGGGCCTGCTTCCTGTGCGCGGACATCGCCTGGCGCCGCGATGCGCTGATGTCCATCGGTCTGCTGACCGAGCGCCTGTCCGGGCGCGCGCGGCAAGCGCTAGGCTACTGCAATCACCTCATACTCTGCGCTTTCCTGGCCTATCTGGTGATCGCCGGCACCAGCCTGGCCTGGACCAGCCGCAACCGCAGCTTCCAGGGCATACCCGAGATCAGCTATTCGTGGGTGACGGCCAGCCTGCCGGTCGGCGGGGCCCTGTTGCTGCTGACCACCGTGGTGAAGATGCTGGACATGCGCCGCGCTGGTGCACCGGCCGGCCCCGCCGCGCCGGCCCGGCAAGCCTGAGGAGCCGTCCATGCTTATCGTCGTGCTGGCTTTCCTGGTCCTCATGCTCATCGGCATGCCGGTGGCGTTCGCCATAGGCATCGCCGGCGTGCTGTATTTCGTGCAGCACCCCGAGCTGCCGGCCACCATCCCCATCCAGCAGACCATCTCGCAAACGCAGAACTTCGCGCTGCTGGCCATTCCGCTGTTCATCATGGCGGGCAACCTGCTCAATGCCTCGGGCATCACCGCGCGGCTGCTGGACCTGGCCACGGTGCTGGCCGGCCGTCTCAAGGGCGGGCTGGCGCAGGTCTCTCTGGTGCTGTCGTTGCTGATGGGCGGCGTATCGGGCTCGGCCATCGCCGATGCCGCGATGCAAAGCCGCATGCTCGGGCGCGAGATGATGGCGCGCGGCATGTCGCGCGGCTTCACCGCCGCGGTGCTCTCGTTCGGCTCGCTGCTCACGCCGATGATTCCCCCGGGCCTGGGGCTGATCATCTATGGCACGATCGGGCAGGTTTCGATCGGCCGGCTGTTCGCCGCCGGGCTGCTGCCCGCGGTCCTGCTGTGGGCGGCGCTGGCCGCCGCGGTATGGCTCACCGCCAGGCGGCGCGGCTATCCGCCGGCCCGGCAGCACCGCGTGGGCCGCGCCGAGGTCTTGCATGCCTTGCGGGGCGGCATTTGGGCGCTGCTGTTTCCGGTCATCCTGCTGCTGGGCCTGCGCTTTGGCATCTTCACCCCTTCGGAGATCGGCGCCTTCGCCGTCCTGTATGCCGTGCTGATCGGCCTGCTGGCCTATCGCAAGCTGAACCGCGGCTCGTTTCTGGAGGCCATGCAAAGCACGCTGGCGGACGTGGGCTCGGTCATGTTCATCATCGCGCTGTCTGCGGTGTTCACCTACGGCATGGTGCTGGACCGCGTGCCCGAGCTGGTTTCGGGCGCGCTGCTGGGCGTTAGCGAGAACCTGGGCGTCGTGATGGCCCTTGTCGTGGCGTTGACCGTGGCCGGCGGCTTTTTCATCGACGCCACCGTGCTCATCATCATGCTTACACCCATCTTCCTGCCACTGGTGCAAAGCCTGGGCGGCGATCCGGTGCACTTCGGCGTGGTCTTCGTCATCGCCGCCACGATAGGCAACTTCACGCCGCCCGTGGGCGCTGCCATGTTCGCGGTGTGCTCGGTGCTCAAGTGCCCCGTGGGAGAATACACCCGCGCATCGATGCCTTTGCTCGCGGCCGTGGTGCTGGCCACGCTGGCGCTGGTATTCGTCCCCGGCCTGGTGCTGTTCGCGCCCGATGTGTTGTTCAACTGAGCGCGCCGGCCTTCGGACGGAAGGCCGGCGCGTCTCGACCCTCTACAGCATCCACTGCGGCAGCCAAGTGGCCATGCCCGGCAC
>NZ_JBANET010000021.1:0-80429 GCF_037026685.1 Orrella sp. JC864
GGCGCCGGCGCGGCCGGCGGCAGCGGCGCCGCGGGCGCGACACGCACCCCGGGGCTGTCGGCCGGCGGCACCGGCGCGGCCGGCACCTTGCGCGGCGGGCAGGCCGGGCAATCCGGCCCCAACGGCCTGGTGGGCGGCTCGGCCCAGGAAGCCGGCGCGTTTTCGGCCGGCGGCGTCACCGTGATGGCCGACGTCACCACCAATACCCTCATCATCTCGGCGCCCGAGCCCATGTACCGCAGCCTGCGCAGGGTCATCGACGTGCTGGACCAGCGCCGCGCCCAGGTGCTGGTCGAAAGCCTGATCGTCGAGGTCACCGAGGACAACGCGGCCGAGCTGGGCATCCAGTGGATGACCGGCAACGGGCGCTGGTTCGGCGGCGCCGCGCTGGGCGGCTCGGGCGTGAACCTGGCCGGGCGCACCAGCCTGGACGTGGCGCCGCGCGGGCTGAACATCGGCGTGATCGACGGCACCGTCAACCTGCCCGGCGTGGGCGAGGTCCTGAACCTGGAGCTGCTGGCGCGCGCGCTCGAATCGCGCAGCGGGGTGAACATCCTTTCCACGCCCAACCTGCTCACGCTGGACAACGAGCCGGCCGCCATCATGGTCGGCCGCACCCTGCCTTTCGTCAGCGGCCAATACATCACCGACGGCGGCGGCGGCAGCAACAATCCCTTCCAGACCGTCGAGCGCGAGGACATCGGCCTGAAGCTGAACATCCGCCCGCAGATTTCCGAGGGCGGCACCGTCAAGCTCGACATCTACCAGGAGGTCAGCACCCTGGACGACATGGCCTCGGCCAACCTGGGCGGCATCGTCACCAACAAGCGCGCCATCGACACCAGCGTGCTGCTGGACGACGGCCAGATCATGGTGCTGGGCGGCTTGCTGGAGGACAGCGTGCAAAACGGTACCGACGCCGTGCCGGTGCTGGGCAGCATCCCGGTGCTGGGCGCCTTGTTCCGCTACGAGTCGCGCCGGCGCGTCAAGACCAACCTGATGGTCTTCCTGCGGCCCTACGTGGTGCGCGACGCCCGCGCCGGGCGCGGCCTGACGCAAAACCGCTATGACTACATGCGCCGCGTGCAGGCCAGCAGCCAGCCGCCGTCGCACCCCTTGCTGCGCGACATCCAGGGGCCCATCCTGCCGCCGGCCGGCCTGCCGCAGGCGGGCGCGGCCGATTACGACCTGCGGCCGGCGCAATGGGAACAGACCCGCCGCCAGATGCCGCCCGAGACCGAGTCCGCATCGGCGCTGCGCCAGGCGCCGGCCGGCGGCGCGGGCCAGGGCGAGCCCGCGCCGCAGCCCGTGCGCACCCGCCTGCCGGCGGGCCTGACCATCAGCGACGATCCCGAAGCCCTGTACGGCAGCGCCGCCAGCCGGCACAACGTGATCCAGTTCGCCCAGGTGCGCGAGCAGGCCGAGGCCCTGCGCATCGCCCAGCGCGCGCGCATCAGCGGCGTCAAGGCCTATGCCCTGAGCGGGCCGGGCGGCATGGATTACGTGGTGCGCGTCGATGCGCCGCGCGATCCCCGCGCCACCGACGCCACCGTGGCCATCCTGCGCGAGCTGGGCTACAGCCCCGAGCTGGTGGTGACGCCATGAACGCCGCCTTGCCCGATTTTTCGCGCCGGGATGCGCCGCCGGCGCAGCCCGAGGCTGCCGGCCCGGGCATCCTGCCGTACGCCTGGGCCCGCGCGCAGCGCGCCGTGGTGCTGCGCGCCGGCGAACAATACCTGATCCACACCTGTCCGCGCACGCCCGGCTGGGCGGTGGGCGAGCTGCTGCGCGAATACGCGCCGGCCGAACTGCGCCCGCTGGACGAGGCCCGGATGGACGCGCTGCTGGCCAGCGCCTACGCGCAGGCCGGCGACGCCGCCTCGGTGGTCGGAGAGGTCGAGAACGAGGTCGACCTGGACCGCCTCATGCAGGACATTCCCGAGGTCACCGACCTGCTGGATGCCTCGGACGGCGCGCCGGTCATCCGCATGATCAACGCCTTGCTGATGCAGGCGGCCGGCGATGGGGCCAGCGACATCCATTTCGAGGCCTTCGAGACGCATTCGGTGGTGCGCTACCGCGTGGACGGCACGCTGCGCGACGTGGTCCAGCCGCGCAAGGCCCTGCACGCGGCGCTGATCTCGCGCATCAAGATCATGGCGCGGCTGGACATCGCCGAAAAGCGCCTGCCGCAAGATGGCCGCATCACCCTGCGCGTGGGCGGGCGCCCCATCGACATCCGCGTCTCCACGGTGCCCACCGTGCACGGCGAGCGGGCCGTGCTGCGCCTGCTGGAAAAGAACGCCGGCCGATTGCAGCTGGCGGCGCTGGGCATGGCCCCGGATACGCTGGAGCGCCTGACCGGCCTGATCCGCCAGCCGCACGGCATCGTGCTGGTCACCGGCCCCACGGGCAGCGGCAAGACCACCACGCTGTACGCGGCGCTGGGCCAGCTGGACAAGAGCACCAACAACATCCTGACCGTGGAAGACCCGGTCGAATACGACCTGCCCGGCATCGGCCAGATCCCGGTGCACGGCAAGATCGGCATGACCTTCGCCGCGGCGCTGCGCGCGGCCCTGCGCCAGGACCCGGACAAGATCCTCATCGGCGAGATCCGCGACCTGGAAACCGCCCAGATCGCCATCCAGTCCTCGCTGACCGGGCACGGCGTGCTGGCCTCGCTGCACACCAACGATGCCGTCTCGGCCGTCACCCGCATGACCGACATGGGCGTGGAGTCCTTCCTGCTGGCCTCGACGCTGCTGGGCGTGCTGGCGCAGCGGCTGGTGCGCTGCCTGTGCCCGGATTGCAAGCGCCGCGAGGTGCTGGCGGACGGGCGCGCCGTCTACCGCCCGGTGGGCTGCGCGGCCTGCGGCCACACCGGCTATCGCGGACGCACCGGCATCCACGAGCTGTTCGTCATCGACGACGCCGTGCGCCGCCTCATCCACGAAGGCGCCAACGAGCAGGCGCTGCTGGCCGCGGGCCAAGCCAACGGTATGCGCACCATGCGCGAGGACGGCCTGCGCTGGGTCGAGGCCGGCGTCACCACCCACGAAGAAATCATGCGGGTGACGCGCGATGCCTGAATACCGCTACGAGGCGGCGGACGCCGCCGGGCGCATCGAGCAAGGCCGCCTGCAAGCCGACTCGCCGCGCTCGGCGCGCGGCGCGCTGCGCGCACGCGGCCTGACCCCGCTGGAGATCGCCGAGCAGGCGCGCCCGGGGCAGGGCGGTTCGTTATTGGCCCCGCGCCTGTCGGACGTGGACCTGGCCTGGGCGACCCGCGAGCTGGCCAGCCTGCTCTCGGCCAGCCTGCCCCTGGAATCGGCGCTGACGGCCACCATCGAGCAGGCCGAGAAGAAACACATCGCCCAGTCGCTGCAGGAAGTGTGCGGCCACGTGCGCGGCGGCATGCGGTTCTCCGAGGCCCTGGCCCAGCGCCCGCGCGACTATCCGGACATCTACCGGGCGCTGATCCACGCCGGCGAGGACTCGGGCGACCTGGCGCGCGTCATGGAGCGCCTGGCCGACTACCTGGAGGGCCGCGATGCGCTGCGCGCCAAGCTGCTGACGGCCTTCATCTATCCCATCATCGTCGCCGTCGTCTCGGTGTGCATCGTCATCTTCCTGCTGGCCTACGTCGTGCCGCAGGTCGTCAGCGCCTTTTCCCAGGCGCGCCAGGAGCTGCCCGCCATCACGCAGCTGATGCTCGCGCTCAGCGGCTTCGTGCGCGACTGGGGACTGCTGGCCGGCACCTTGCTGGCGCTGGCCTTCTGGGGCTGGCGCCTGGCGCTGCGCAATCCGGCCGCCAAGCTCGCCTGGCATGCGCGGCTGCTGCGCATGCCGGTGGTCTCGCGCTTCGTGCTGGGCGCCAACACCGCCCGCTTCGCGTCCACGCTGGCCATCCTCATCGACGCGGGCGTGCACCTGGTGCGCGCCCTGGAGGCCGCGCGCGACACCATGGCCAACGAACGCCTGCGCGCCGCCGCGCTGGACGCCCTGGGCCGCGTCAAGGAGGGCGCCCCGCTGCACGCCTCGCTGCGCGCGCAGAAGGTGTTTCCCTCCAATCTCATCCACCTGGTGGCCAGCGGCGAAAAAACCGGCGACCTGGCGCCCATGCTGGCGCGCGCCGCGCAGAACCTCTCGCGCGACCTGGAGCGCCGCGCCCTGCGCATGACCGCGCTGCTCGAGCCCATGATGATCGTGGGCATGGGCGGCGTGGTGATGGTCATCGTCCTGGCCGTGCTCATGCCCATCATGGAAATCAACCAGATGGTGCAGTAGGCGGCGCGCGCCGGCCGGAAAAAAGCTCGGGAGTCTCTTGAATTTTTTATGAACCCGAGTTGTTTAGCCCGGGTTCGGCAGGGCGTGCCTGGGAAGCGTTGTTTGTGCATCGACGCAGGACCGTCACACACCCGAACATTCTTCCTTTGGGTGTCACGTGGCAAGCCCAGAATTTCCCTACCGGTCAACGGATCGGCGAGCGGGGAAACCGCCCCGCGCACCTCCGGGTGCATGCATTCCTCATGGCAAGTCTCCCTTCGCAGTTTCTTTCAGCCTTTGTGCTCTATGGAGTTCTGAAATGAAAAAGCAATTTCAACTGAAGATGGTCTCGGCCGCCGTGGCCGTCGGCCTGATGGCCGCCGCCAGCGTGGCGTCGGCGCAAGTGGTCGGTGGCGGTGCGACGCTGCCCGAGCGCCTGTATGGCGCGACGACCGCCCCCACCGGCATTTTCGTGGAGCCCTCGCTGGGCTTCACGGATTTCAGCTACACCGGCGTGGGCAGCGGCGGCGGCAAGGCCGGCTTCCTGAATAACAACCCGGCCTCGATCAACAGCACCGCGCCGAACGTGCACTTCGCCGGCAGCGACTCGGTGCTGAGCGCCAGCGAGCTGAGCACCTACGAGGCGAACCGCCTCGCTACGTGGGGCCCGCTGATCCAGGTGCCGGCCGCCGGCACCTCGGTCGTGATTCCCTTCAACAAGGCCGGTTCGAACGAAGTCAACCTGCTGCCCGCCCTGATGTGCCGTATCTTCGCCGGCACCGTCGCCAACTGGAGCCAGATTCCCGGCTCGGGCCGCAGCGGCCCCATCACCGTCGTTTACCGCGCCGGCAGCAGCGGCACCACCGAGCTGTTCACCCGTTACCTGACGGCCGCTTGCTCGGGCGTGACCCTGACCAGCTCCACCCTGAAGCCCGATGCCAACGGCACGCCGCGCTTTGCCACCACCTCGACCTTCGCGCAGCTGTTCGTGAACAACACGCCGCCCGCCAACTTCATCGAGGCGACGGGCAGCCAGGGCGTGATCGACGCGCTGGGCGCAGCGGAAGGCCGGATCACCTACATCAGCCCGGACTTCATCGAAGGCCCGCTGGACGGCGACAACATCGCCCGCGTGCGCGGCGCCGCGCCGACCACGGAAAACGTGATCGCCGCCCTGGGCACCAGCGCGCCTCCCAGCGGCGCGGCGCGTGACAACCCCGCCAACTGGGTGCCGACCTTCGCCAACCCGAGCCAGGGTTACCCGATCGTGGGCTACACCAACTTCATCGTGGGCCAGTGCTACCAGAATCCCGCCGTGCAGCAGCGCATCCTCGATCTGATCGAGGCACATGTCTTCGGCGATTTCGATGCAAAAGTGGTGGAGCATCGCTTCATCCCGCTGCCTCCCGCCACCAAGGCTGCCATTCTGCAGGCCTTCGTGGAGGGGTCCGACGGGCGTAACCTGAACGTGGGCAACGCCACCGAGTGCAACGGCGTGGGCCGTCCTTCCTGATAAGGGGAAGGGTTCTGGCGGCGGGGCCGCCAGAACTGCTTTTTTTGTCATCCAAGGCCGATGCCCGCAAAAAGGGTGTCGGCCTTGGCTTTGTTCGGGCCTGTTAGCTTTTGCCTCGCGCACATTGCGCCGCTTGCGTGGCGCGTCGCGGCTGGCGCCGGTCTGCGGACGCCTTACGGGCGGTCCAGGGCTTCCTCGTCGCAGATCACGTCCACCACGTGCTGGGCGCGGCTGTAGAAGGTATCGGCAGCCGGGGGGGCTGTCGGGCCGGCTGCGGCGGCTGCCGCCTGGCTGCGGGCCGGGGCGGGCGCTGTTGCCGCCGCATGCTTCAGGAACAGCCGCATGACGTGCTTGACCCCTTGCTCCGTGACCGACCGCAGGTCGGGGGCATAGTATCGTCCGCGCGACAGGTTGGCCGTAATGATTTCGTAGGAAGGAAAATAGGCCACGTTGCCGTGCGATTGGACGATCCGTTCGGCCGCGACTCTGAGAATGGCCTTGGACAGGGTGGTGGACACGGCAACGTGCCTGTCTTCGGCGGTGGCCATGAGCGGCACCGGCGAGACGGTGAGGATCATGCGGGCCTTGGGGTTGACCTGCGCAAGCGCCGACAGGAACTTGCCCAGGTCGGCAACCACGTCTTCCACCTCGAAATTCACGAACTTGTGCCGCGCCGGGTCGAATTCGCCGGCGATGGTTCCCGGGCAGACCGGAAACGCAGCGCCGTCCTCGGCCGAGACCCAGCATTCCGTCAGGCCCAGGGTGAACACGAAGTAGTCCAGTTCCTCGAACATTCTCCGCACCGCGGCAAAGTGCTGCCTTCTGTGCGCCAGGTATTCGGTTTCGGTGGCGAAACCCCCGGGCTCCACGCCCGGCCTGAAGGGGTCGAACCAGCGGCCGGCTTGGGTCCATGCGTCTTCTTTCGGGCTGAACGTTCCGTATGCGCGATCGAAAAGCTGGGCCAGCTGGCGGGCCGTGTAGAGGTTGCCGAACCGCGCCGTGAAGGTGCCATAGCTGAATTCGGCGGCGAGTTCGGGCGGCGCTATGGGATGTGCCGTTTCGGTGACCAGGTAGGTAAATCCCGCCGCGGACATGTGCCGGGATATGTGCTGGGCGAAGCAGCTTCCCGCCGTTGCGACCTTATCCGACTTCTCGATCCGGAAAGGGAAGGAGACCACCGGATCGAACTGGTCCAGCTTCAGCTGCGAAACGCCCTTGCGCCAGAAGGTGTAGTCGGGCCTGTCCGTGTAGAAATGGCTTTTCTTGCTCATGCCGCGTCCTTGATGTCCGGGTATTGTCTGCCGTTGGCAATGGCGCTTAGCACCTTCAGCATCTCGCCGCCGTACCATGCGTTGCCGTGGGTCGCATCGTTGGCATAGGCTTGGGGAAGCAGGTAGCCGTCCCTGTCCATGACGGACGGCGGTGTTGCGACATACCCCACAGTGAGCTTGGCGCATTCTTCCCGCATCACGTCGCAGTAGGCAAGCCAGGTCTTTCTTCGCAAGCTGGCGGGGGCAATGTCAGGCACCTGCGCCGAGGCGCCATACTGTTCGCGGAATACCTGGCCCAGGTGCAGGCGGATGAAGTCGTCGTCGGCCTTTGGAGGCGGCGGCTCGATCTGGTACAGCGGGGCGTTGATGGCCTTGCGAGCCTGGGTCAAGGTCTCGATGCTTCGCTTGACGCCCGCGCTTTCCCGCAGGGCGGCCTTGACCAGCCCGTAAGTCAGGATTTCGGCCCCCGGGTCGAGCGGCAGGCCGGGGTCCTGGGGATGTATGAAATCGAAATGGCGCGGATGGCGCATGAGGCCGATGAGGTTGTGCTCGTTGCCGCCGACCCACGAGAACCAGAACTGCCGCGACGGCGGCGACCCCTTGTCGAAATGGTCTTTCAGCATTTGGCCATCGGAGACGCCTTCCTGCTTGCGCTTGCGCAGCTCGGCGGTATCGGCAATGACGAAATGATCGCTGGCCAGAGGAGGACCTTGCTTGGCCAATGCCTTCCGGAGGCAATAGGTGTGGCTGCGACCGAATACATGGATGTTCACGTTTTCTTCCTTGAATGAAACCCGTGTCGACCTGCGATCAGTTTGTAGCACGTCGGCGTAATCCGTTGCGCAATATACCCATCATCGCGCCGCGCGTATATCGGGTCCGGTTCGCGCCGGAAGAAGCGGCCTTGGAACGCGTCACTCCGGCTGCGTACCGGAGGCGGCCCCAGGCCTGGTCAAGCGCTCGATCGCCGGACCGAACAAGCGGGCGGTGTCCTTGAAACCCGGAGGAAGATGGCCTTTGTCCGGATCGGTGTAAAGCTGCACCGACACGCGGATGTCCGGCCGGCTTGTTCCGAGATGGGAAAGGAAGGGCAAAAGGTGGGCCGTATAGTGGCCTGCATCGGCCATGTTCTGCGCATAGTGGATCGTCGCGCCCGGCTTGGCCCGGGCGAATCCATGTTCCATGACGCTGGTGCGGCGGCGCTCGGCAGGCGTGAAGCGGTGGCGCGAGTTGCCGCAGAATTCCTTCTTGAAGCGGGCGACGGCGCTTGCCCGCTCGAACAGCTCGATATCCGTCTGGGGGTTGATGACGATTGCCGAATCGGCATAACCGCAGGCCAGCGCCATGAGGGCGGCAAAACCGCCGCCCGAAGACCCCATCGCGATGAGTTCGGCCCTAGGGTTGACCAGTCCGACGATGGAGCGTATTTCGGCGATCAGCGCGGGAAAATCCTGCGAGTGCTGCCGGCCCACGAACCAGGCCAGCGACGCCTCGCTGCGGGGCGCGCAGACCAGCGGGTCCGCAACGCACAGTACCGGATGCTTGAAATACTGATGCCAGGACCAGCGGTGAAAAACGGTGCGGCCCCGCAGTTCGGGGTTCGAGACGGCGCCGTTAAAGAGCAGCAGGATGCGCGAGCGGTCGGGGTTGTCGTGGAAGTAGAAGTGGGCAAACTGGCCGTGTCCCGCCGCGATGGCTTCAGTGGCCGTTCCATATGCGGGGAGCGCGCTTGTTCCTTCCATCCGGCCGGTCCCGGTCATTCGAAACACAAGAGAAACATGGTTGGCCGAATATCCCACGGCAGGCGGCAAGCCGCTGCTACCAGACGTTTCGCAAATTGTTGGGGGATTTCCGGCCCGCCGTTCGTCCTAGCACTGCCGGAAGGTCCAGGAACATCTTTTGCCGAGTGTCGAGGCAGTGAGGGATTTATGCGTTTCATGCGTCATGCGAACGAACTGGGACAGGATTCGTCCCGTTTTCGGGGACACCCTGCCTGGGTGCTGACCCCCCTTGCGGCGGCCATCCTGCTGGCCGCGCACGGTTCGGTGCTGTCTCTGGCGCACGCCCAGCCGGCCGGTGGGGCGTGGTTCGCCGCCGGCGCGGGCGCGGGCGGGCAAGCCCGCGCTGCCCAGCGTGCGCCCGCGCCGGGCGCGGCCATCCCTGCGTCGGCCCGCCAGCAGGCGCAGGCGCGCGAGCAGCTTTCGCGTTCGATCGCCAACCTGAGCCGCACGGCCAACGCCATCGCCGCGCAGCAGGCCGCGCAGGAGGCTGCCCGCGCGCAGGCGCAGCACGATCCTTCCGTGCCCGAGGGCCTGGCGCAAGGCGGCCTGTGGGACCGCGATGCCGCGGGCAATCCGCTGGCCTGGCGCGGAGCCCAGCGCCCCGTGCATACCGTAGAGGGCGGGCGCCACCACGTAGCGATCCGCCAGACCGAGAGCCGGGCCATCCTGAACTGGGATACGTTCAACGTCGGCAAGAGCACCACGGTCGAGTTCCAGCAGCAGGCATCGGATGCGGTGCTCAACAAGGTGGTGGGCGCCGATGCCCGTCCCAGCCAGATCCAGGGGCAGATCCAGGCCGAGGGCACGGTCATGCTCGTCAACCAGAACGGCGTGGTCTTTAGCGGCACCAGCCAGGTCAACGTGCGCAATCTGGTGGCGGCGGCGGGGCGCGCCGACCAGGCGCTGGACACGCAGTTCCTGGATCACGGGCTGTATTCCAACGGCTCGGCGCCGACCTTGCGCGAGGCGGCCGGCCCGGTGCTGGTGCAGGCGGGCGCGCGCATCGCCACCCATCGGCCGGCATCGGCCACGCAGGGCGGCGGCTACGTGCTGCTGGCCGGCAGCCAGGCGCACAATGCCGGCCATATCAGCACGCCAGGCGGGCAGACGGCGCTGGCCGCGGGCGAGAGCTTCGTCATTGCGCGGGGATACACCCCGGACGGCAACCCGGCCTCGACCACGCGCGGCAACGAGATCACTCCCATCCTGTCGGGCGCGAGCCTGTCCGACCCGCAAGGCAGCGTCGGCACTGTCGTCAATACCGGGCTGATCCAGGCCGCCACGGGCGACATCACCCTGACCGGGCGCAACGTCACGCAGGCGGGGGTGGCGGTGGCCACCACCTCGACCTCGGCGCGCGGCACGCTGCATCTGGTCAATCCGGCGCAGGCCAGCGCAGGGCAAGGCCGCGTGACGCTGGGCGAGCACAGCGTCACGGCCATCGTGCTGGAGGAGACCGGCGCCGCGGCGCTGGACAGCCAGCGCGAGGCCGGACGGAGCAACCCGGAGCCGGATAGGCAGGGTCCGTATGTCCTGGACGATTTCCGCGATCTGTCGCGCATCGAAATCCGCACGGACAACACGGTCCAGTTCCAAGGCCGGGACGACGGCGCGGGCGGGGCGCTGGCCTTGGCCACCGGCGGCCAGATCGTGGTCGACGCGGTCCGGCGCAGCCTGCTCGAAGCGGGCGCCGAACTGGACGTCTCGGGCGCGGTGGGCGTGCGCGTGGCCATGGAGGCCAACAACCTGCGGATCGACGTGCAGGGCAACGAGCAGCGCGACGCGCCGGTCAACCGCGAAGGCGGGCAGCTGAACAACAGCAGCGTCTGGATCGACCGGCGCACGCTGGTGCACGTGCCGGCCGGCACCAACGGCTACGAAACCGACCGCTGGTATACCGCCGGCGGGCTGCTGGAGGTGGGGGGCTACCTGGCCACCAGCGGGCGCACGGTGGGCGAGTGGATGGCCCAGGGCGGGGTGGTGCATTTCACGGGCGGGGACGTGGTCGCGCGCGCCGGCTCGCGCATCAACCTGTCGGGCGGCACGCTGGACGTGCAGGCCGGGCGCATCCGCCAGAGCTGGCTGCGCGGCGAGGACGGCCGGCTGTACGAGGTCTCGCGCGCGCCGGGCGACCTGCTGTACCAGGGGCTGTACCGGGGCTACGAAGCGGCCAGCGCGCGCTGGGGGGTGACGCGGCATTACTACAATCCGCTGGTCGCGCCCGGCCAGCGCAGCGAGCAGGGCTATACCGTCGGACGCGATGCGGGCCGGCTGGTCATCGGCACGGCCAATGCCGTGCTCGAGGCCGATGTGCTCAGCCAGGTCTATCAAGGGCCGCGCCAGAACCAGGCGCCGCAGGCCGGGCTGGATGGGCTGCTGCAGCCGCAGACGGCGCTGGCGCGGCGCGGGGCGCTGATCGTGGGGCAGTGGCATGCGGTCTTCGACCCGGAAACGGGCCTGGCGCGCGACGGGGTCGAGGCCGGCCCGGTGCGCGAGATCGTGCTGGGCGCGCCGCCGCCGCAGGCCGAAGCGGTTGCGCTGGACGACGAGGTGGCGCCCGGGCGCGAGGGCGTGGTGCAGCTCGATGCCCAGCGGCTGTCGGCGATGGAGCTGGGCATGCTGCGCGTGGCCGCCAGCGAGCAGGTGACGGTGCTCTCGGCCCTGCAGCTGGCCGAGGGCGGGCAGATCATCCTGCACGGGCCCGGCGTGTCGGTGCTGGCGGACCTGACCGCGCAGGGCGGGCATATCGGACTGGGCAATGTGTACCAGGGCCTGGCCAGCAGCAACACGTGGCAGGACCTCTTCATTGGCGCGCCGGCCGGCGGCGCCGAGCAGGTGCTGATCGGCCCGGGCGTGCGGCTGGATGTAAGCGGCGCCTGGACCAATGCCTTGCTGCACGAGCAGGACGAGGCGCTGGCCGGCGGCTGGCGCCAGGCCTGGCGCCACGGCGGCACGGTTTCGGTGCGCAGCCGCGGGGCGGTTTCGCTGCAGGACGGCAGCGCGGTCGATGCCGCCTCGGGCGCGGCGCGGCTGGCCGACGGGGCGCTGCTGGGCGGGCGCGGGGGCGGCGTCACGCTCGAGGCCGGGGCCCTGGGCGGCGATGGCAGCCAGGCGGGCCTGGCCCTGCACGGCGCGCTGCGGGGCTACGGCGTGGCCGGCGGGGGCACGCTGGCGCTGGTCGACAGCGGGCAGGTGGTGATCGGGCAGCTGCCCGGCGATCCGGACTCGCCCTTTGCCCAGGCTGGCACGGTGCTGGAGCCGACCCTGTTCGGCAGCGGTTTTGCCGACTATCGGGTCACCGGCGGGCAGGGCCTGCTGGTGGCCCCGGACACGCAGCTGCAGGTGTTCATGCCGGTGCTGCGCGGCACCGGCGATATGCAGGCCGGCACGGCGCAGGCCGGGCTCGAGGTGTGGCTGCCGCCGGCGTTCCAGGAGGATCCGGTCTCTGCGGTCATGACTGCCCGGGGCGGGGCCAGCCTGGCGCTGAACGCGGGCACTGCGTTCAGCGCCGCGGCCGATCGGGCCCGGGTCCACGCGCACCTGGCTGGCGGCAGCCATATAGAGGTGGACGCGGGCCAATCCATCACGGTGCGCAGCATCGGCGAAATCCTCGCCCAAGGGACCGTGCGCGCCCACGGCGGGCGTATCGAGCTGAGCCAGGTAAGCAATGTGATCGAGGCCGAGGACCTGACAGGCGAAGGCATCGCGCACCAGCGCGCCATCCGCGTGGCTGGCACGCTGGATGTCTCGGGCCTGGCAGTGAGCGCGCGCTCGCGCGACGCACGCCGCTACGGCCAGCTGCTCGATGCCGGGACCATCGTGCTGGGCGGCACGCTGGACGAGGCGGCCGGCACGGCCAGCGCCTCGGACGTTTTTGTGGTGGTGCAGGACGGGGCGGTGCTCGATGCGCGCGGGGCCGCCGGCCAGTTCGACGCGCCCGGCGCCGGTGCCGGCGTCTTCGCCAGCCATGGCGGCGCCGTGTCCATCGTTTCGTACAACGGCATCGTCCTGGACGGCCAGGTGCTGCTGCAGGCCGGCGGGGCCGGCGCGCGCGCAGGCAGCCTGGCCATCGGACTGGAGTCGCCCTATTATTCCTCCCGCGCGCCGCTGGACAACGCCGTCCTGGCCCCGCGCGAGATCGTGCTTACGCAAGACGCCCCCGCGCGCGATCCGCAGGCGCCGCTGGCCTATGGCAGCGCGCGCCTGTCGGCCGAGCAGCTGGCGCGCACCGGCGCCGATGAGCTGGCCCTGTACAGCAACGGCCTGATCAGCTTCGAGGACGATGTGCGCCTGTCGGCAGCCCAGGGCATCCGGCTCTATGCCGGCGCGCTGGCCCTGTCCGAGCAGGCCGCCGAGGGCATTGCCGTGACGCTGGCCGCGCCCTACGTGCGCCTGGGCGGCGTCACCGGCGCCACGACGCAGGACAACTTCCGCCACGCCTACGTCGATGGCGGGCGCTCGGCGCGCCCGGCCACCGGCAGCTTCACGGTGCAGGCGCAATGGCTGGACGTGCGCGACCTGGTCACCTTCGGCGCGCGCAGCAGCTACCGCAATGCCCAGGACCAGGCCGTCACCGTGGACCGGCGCGGCTTTGCCGACGTGCTGCTGGCCAGTGACGGCGACATCCGTTTTCTGCGCGGCAATACCAGCCGCGCTACCGTGCTGGCCGCGCCCTTGCATCTGACGCTCGCCGGCGCGCAGGTCTATCCGGCCACCCATGCCGTGGCGCGCGTGCTGGCCGGTCCGCTGCAAGGCGGCGCCTCCTATGCCGCCGACGGGCTGCTGCGCATCGTGCGGCCCGAGGGCTGGCAGGATGCCGCCGAGCCGCCCGTGCCGCTGTCGGTGTTCGGCTCCTTGGCGCTGGGCGCGGCCGCCGTCGAGCAGGCCGGCGTGGTGCGCGCGCCGCTGGGCAGCATTGATGTGGGCACCAGCAGCCAGACGACGAGCGGGGCCGGCGACACGGCGCAGGTGCGCCTGCTGCCCGGCAGCCTGACCTCGGTCAGCGCGCAGGGCCTGGTCATGCCCTACGGCGGCACCATCGACGGCATTACCTACGAATACGGCGGCCAGGCCGTCAGCCTGGCGGGCTTGGGCGGCGTGGCGCCCGACGGCCGGCTGGCCACCGGCGTGACGCTTTCGGGCACGCACGTGCAGGTGGAGGGCGGCGCCGTGCTGGACCTCTCCGGCGGGGGCGAGCTGCTGGGAGCGGGCTTCGTGTCCGGCCGCGGCGGCTCGACCGACGCGCGCCTGCATCCGCTGGTGCGCAGCACGGACGGCGGCTTCGTGCTGCCGGGCCTGGCCGATCATCCGGTCTATGCCATCGTGCCCGGCCTGCCGGCGCACTACGCGCCCCTGGCGGCCGAGCATGGCGCGGGCGATCCGCTGATCGGCCAGACGATCACCCTGGGCCAGGGCGTGCCGGGCCTGCCGGCAGGCACCTACACGCTGCTGCCTTCGAACTACGCGCTGCTGCCCGGCGCCTACCGGGTGGAGCTGAACCTGGCCGACGCCCGGTCGCTGGGCGCGCCGCGCGCGCCGGCCGGCGCGCTGGCGCTGCGCAACGGCTCGTGGCTGGCCGGCGGGCAGCTGGGCCAGGTCCAGACCGGCGCGCGCGATGCGCGCGTGCACGCGGTCACGCTGACCGCGCCCGACGTGCTGCGCCGGTATTCGCAATACGACGAGACCAGCTACGCCGAATTCATCGTGGCCGCGGCCCAGCGCCAGGGCATTGCGCGCGCCATGCTGCCGGCCGATGCGCGCGGCCTGCAGCTGCGTTTCCTGCCGCGCGCAGCCGGTCAGGACCCGGCCCTTGCCCTGAGCTTCGAGGGCAGCGCGCGTTTTGCGCCGGCCGAAGGCGGCTATGGCAACGGCGCCTCGGTGGTGGGCAACGCGCTCGTGCGGGGCAGCGAAAGCTTCGAGATACTGCCCGAGGGCGCCGCGCCCACGGCGGGCTTCGCAGGCGTATCCCTGCCGGCCCCGGCCCTGAACGCGATAGGCGGCGACCGGCTCTCGATCGGCGGGGCGGTGGCCAATACCTACGGCACGGTCGGCAACCAGCTGCGCTTGCAAAGCGTGGATACCTCCAGCATCTTCCTGCGCGGGGGGGCCGAGCTTGCCGCGCCGCAGGTGCTGCTCATCAGCGGCGACCAGGCCGCCGGCCAGATCGTGGTCGAGGCCGGGGCGCGGATCAACACCATCGGACAGGGGGCCGTGGCCTACGACAGCACGCACGGCTTTGTCTACGTGCCCGAGACGAGCACGGTGCTGGCCGTGTCCAACGGCTGGCTGGACCTGCTGGCGCCGCGGGCGCCCGATGAATTCACCACCATCGGCGGGCAGGTCGCCGTCGGCCCATGCCCCCCGGGCGCGGCGTGCGCCGAGCCGGCGCGCCTGTATTCCGAAGGCACCATCGCCGTGGCCACCAACAAGGACATCGTGCTGGACGAGACGGTGCGCTACGGCACGCGCAACCTGGCGCTGGCCGTGGGCGGCATCAACGTGGGCTCGGCCGGCGCGCTGGCCGGCGCCGCGCAGCGCGGCGCGCTGCCCGCGGGCCTGACGCTGAACCAGGACGTCATGGACCGCCTGCTGGCCGGCGATACCGACTTCGGCACCCCGGCGCTCGAGGGCTTGTTCCTGACCGCGCGCCAGTCGGTCAATTTCTACGAGTCGATCGCACTGTCCACGCTCGACCCGGCCACGGGCCGCTCGCGCCTGCAGGAACTGGTGCTGGGCACGCCGGCGCTCTACGGCTACGGCCAGGCTGGCGACCTGGCGCTGATCCAGACCGGCGCGCTGATCTGGAACGGTTCGGCCGATGGCGCGCCCGAACCCTTGCTGCAAGGGCCGGGCCAGGGCGCCGGGCAATTGCGCATCGAGGCCGAGCGGATCGAGTTCGGCTATGCGCGGCGCGCCCAGCCTGACACCGTGCAAAGCCAGCAGCGCCAGGTGCTGGGCTTTGCCCAGGTGCAGATGCAGGCCAGCGAGCAGGTCAGCGCCAATCACAAGGGCACGCTGGCGGTGCACCAGTCCCGCGGCGAGCATGTGGCGGGCCAGGGTTTCCAGTACAGCGGGGCGGACCTGGCCATCAGCACCCCGCTGCTCACGGCCCGGCCCGGCGCCGATCTGTCGGTGACGGTGGGGCAGGACCTGCGTATCGACGGGGCCGCCGGCGCCGATCCGGGCGCGGTCGATGCCCTGGGCGGCACGCTCTCGTTCGCCGCGCGCGGCATCGTGCTCGATACCGCCGTGGCCTTGCCCAGCGGCCGGCTGTCGCTGGCCGCCGGGCAAAACCTGGTCTTGGGCGCGGGTGCGGATATCGACGTCTCGGGCCGGGCGGTGGACTTCTTCGACCAGACGCGCTACAGCTGGGGCGGCGAGGTGCTGCTGCACAGCGCCGCGGGCGACATCACGCAGGACGCGGCCTCGCGCATCGACCTGTCGGCCCGGCACAACCAGGGCGGACGCCTGTCGGCAGTGGCGCTGGGCGAAGGCGCGGGCGTGGTCGCGCTGGCCGGGCGCATCCTGGGCGCGGCCAGCGGCCTGTACGATGCAGGCGGCACGCTGGTGCCCTACCTGGGCGCGGGCATCGAGGTGCGCGCCCAGCGCCTGGGCCAGGGGGCGCTTACCGACGAATTCGCGGCGCTGAACGCGCGCTTGAACGAGGGCGAGGTGTTCGGCGCGCGCAGCTTCCAGTTCAAGCAGGGCAGCCTGACGGTGGGCGATGAGCTGCGCGCCAATGCGGTGCAGCTTTCGATCGATGGCGGCAGCCTGACGGTGGCAGGCGCCATCGACGCCAGCGGCGCGCAGGTGGGCAGCATCCGGCTGGCCGCCGCGCAGGGCTTGACCGTGGCCGGCACGGGCGTGCTCGATGCGCACGGCACCTTGCTGCGGGTGGACGGCCACGGCCAGATCATCGATGCGCCCAACCGCGCCGTGATCGAACTGGACGCGGGCCAGGGCGCGCTGGTGCTGCAGGCCGGCGCGCGCATGGACCTGCGCCACGGCACGGCGCCGCAGCCGGGCGCCGCGTCCGATGGGCTGGCGCGCGGCACCGTGCAGCTGAGCGCCCCGCGCCTGGGCGCCGATCCCACCGTCGCGCAGGTGGCCGTCCAGGCCGGCGGGCCGCTGGCGATCGAGGGCGCGCGCAGCATCGCCCTGAACGCCACCTGGCGCTACGGCGACGACGGTCCCGATGCGGTGATCCGGCCCGGCTCGGAAACCACCGAGGGCCGGGATTACCGCCTGATCGACCAGGCCTATCTGGACGCCCGGCATGCCGAAAGCGCGGCCTTCATGCAGGCGGCGCTGGCGCAGATCCGCGCCGGCGGGGCGCTGGCCGGCCAGACGGCCGGCCTGCGGGCGTATGCCGACGCCTTTCATCTGCGCCCCGGCGTGCAGATCGAAACCGTCCACGACCTGCTGGTGCAAGGCGACCTGGATCTATCGGGCCATCGCTACGACAGCCTGAACCCGAACGTCAACGCTTTTGTCCCGGGCAGCCGCCCGGGCGAGGCGGCCTATGGGGCCGGCGAGCCGGGCCGGCTGGCCATGCGCGCCCAGGGCGATCTGTACGTGCACGGCAGCATCACCGACGGCTTCACGCCGCTGCAGACCGATATCGACACCGCCGGATGGGTGCTGCAGCCAGGCGTGCAGCCCTTCGAGGCGGACGTGGTGATCCCGCGCCTGGGCATTGCCTTGCAGCAGGGCACGACATTTCCGGCCGGCAGCACGCTGAACTACGACCTGCCCGTGCAAAGCCTGAGCCTGCCGGCCGGCACGGTGCTGCCGGTGGCGGCCGAACTGGCCGCCGGCTTCGACGTGCCGGCCGGCACGGTGCTGCCCGGCGCGGTGACGGTGCGCCTGGCCGACGGCAGCACGCAGCTGGTGCCGGGCGGGCAACCCTTCGCGGCGGGCATGCGGGTGCTGCCCGGGACGGTGCTGCCGGCCGGCACGCGCCTGCCGTTCGATACCCAGGTGCGCAACCTGACCTGGCCGCGCGGGGTGGAGCTGCCGGTGGCCATGACGCTGCGCGGCAGCCTGAGCCTGCGCATCGGCGCGGTGCTGCCGGCCGGCAGCAACCTGGTGCTGAACCTGCCGGCTGGCCAGGAATCCATAGCCCTGCGCGGCACGCCCACGCACAACTGGGCGGCGGCCCCGCTGCTGCCGGCCGGCAGCCTGTCCTGGGGCTTGCGCCTGGCGGCTGGCGCCGATCTCCAGGCCGCCGACACGCGCGCCGTGCGGCCCGATGCCGGCGCGGGCAGCATGGTGCTGGCCGATTCGCACTACTCGGTGGTCATGACGACGCCGCCGCCCGGCCTGCAGCTGGTTTGGAAAGCCGATAATCCGTATGGTCATCCGGAAAACACGATCGTCCATCCGGCAAGCCAAGCGGGTTGTTTGCGGCGCGATATCTGCCATTGGGTCGAGCTTCCTTCCGTACCGTCGCCGAGCCTGTTGGGCCAGGGCTTTAGCGTCGTGCGCACAGGCGTCGGCGATCTGGATCTGGCCGCGGCCGGAAACCTTTCCCTGCGCTCGGCCTTTGGGGTGTATACGGCGGGCGTCGAAGCTGCGGGACAGGACGCGTTCTCCGTCCCGGCGTTCTACCAGCCGCGCGGGGCCAGCAACGATGGCGCGGTGCTGGGCGGCGGCTTTGACCAGGAGTCGCTGGTCGATGGCGGCGCCCACAGCGTCTACCAGGCCTGGTATCCGCAGGGCGGCGGCAACGTCCACGTGGCGGCTGGCGGGGATCTGCTGGGCTATGCCCGCACGGACAACTTCTCCGCGCGCCTGCAGCCGACCAGCGCCGCCGTGGGCAACTGGCTGTGGCGCCAGGGCACCGGCACGGGCAGCGGCGCCGACCATGTGCCCACCGCCTGGTGGATCAACTTCGGCACCTATGCGGTCGAGCCCTTCCTCCCAGGCACCGATGAAACGCGCCGTCCCCATCTGGTGGGCTTTACCGGCATCGGCGCGCTGGGCGGGGGCAACGTCACGATGGACGTGGGCGGCCATGCCGGCGTCATTGATCCTTCCGTGCAGTTTCCCACCCATAGCCAGGCGCTGGTGGTGGCGGTGGGCGGCACCGGCCGCGTGCTGCAGGACGGCAGCCTGCGCCTGACCGGCGGGGGCGACATCCTGCTGCGCGCCGGCGGCAGCCTGAACGCCCTGAAGCCGCACGCGCCGATCGATGCGAGTTTTTCGACCGACAACCGCGTGGGCGGCGCGCTGGTCAACCTGCGCGGACACGTCCAGGTCCAGGCCGGCGCGCTGGGCGCCTTGCAGGCTTTCTACCTGGGCGGCGGGCAAAGCGGCGACGCGCAGCGGCCTATCGACTTTTACCGCGCCATGTCGGCCAAGGCCCTGGCCGGCACCGTCTTCGTGCCGGGCGATGCGGTCTTCGACGTGGCCGCGCGCGGCAATCTGGTGCTGGGCGGGGTGGGCGACCCCGGCCGGGTAGCCCAGCGCAGCGCCGTGCCTTTCACGGTTGACGGCGTATCCTATCCGGGCGGCCAGTCCAGCTTCTCGCTGTGGACGCCCCATACGGCCATCAACCTGGCCTCGGCCGGCGGCAGCCTGACGCCCTCCACCCAGATGGGCGAAAGCACGGGGCCCTCCATCAGCACCCTGCGCACCGGATACGACTATTCCGCCACCGACGGGCGCTTCGTCTATCCCTCGCGCCTGGCGGCCGTCGCCTTCTCGGGGGACATCTATGCCGGCGATGCCGCCATGCAGGGGGTGGACGCCGCCCGGCGCTATGGCCACTACGGCCTGCTGCTGGCGCCCAACGGGCAGGGCGCCGGCTACCTGGACCTGCTGGCGGGCGGGTCGCTGTACGGCGGGGGCTACGTCATCAGCCGCTCGGGCGCGGCCATCGAGGCCACTTCCTCGCCCTGGCGCCCCGCTTTTGTCGGACGCAGCGCCATCAACACCATCGTGGCCAGCAACCGCAGCGCCCTGGGGCCTTACCAGGCGGCTTCCGAATCGCTGGCCCCGCTGTTCGCCTTCGGCAGCCAAAGCGCGGCCCTCGCGCCCGAGCTGCTGCTGATGCCCACCCGCTTCTATGCCGTCGCGGGCGACGTCGTGGCCCTTGCCACCGGCGGACAGCTGAGGTTCTCCACTGTCTCGCCGCGCAGCGGCGCGACCTGGTATGAAGGCGCCGGGCCTTTGCGTTTGCTGGCGGGCGGCGACATCGTCGCGGTAGGCCACGGGCTTGGGCAAAGTGCGCTCATCCCCGGCGAGATGGGCGGTTCGCGTTCGGGCGACGCCGACCGGTTCGTCTCCGGCCTGATCGTCCACAGCCACGACACGGACGTGTCGGTGGTCTCGGCCGGGCGCGACATCCTTTTCAGCAGCTTCAACGTGGCCGGCCCCGGCGTGCTGGAAATTTCGGCGGGCCGCTCCATCCGCATGGACGATCGGGCCTCGGTCACCAGCCTGGGGCCGGTGGCGCCGGGCGATACCCGCCCGGGCGCCTCCATCGTCATGCAGGCCGGTTTCGGCGCCGCCGGCGCAAACTACACGGGCTTCCTGGCGCGCTACCTGGACGCGGCCAATCTTGCTGACCCGGATACGCCCCTGGCCGAGCAGCCCGGCAAAGTGGCCAAGACCTACGAAGAGGCGCTGATCGAGTGGCTGGCCGCCCGCTATGGCTTCCAGCCTTCGGAAGGCGGCGATGCCGCGGCGCAGGCGCGCGCCTATTTCGCCGCGCTGCCCGCCGAGCAGCAGCGCATCTTCGCGCGGCAGGTTTATTTCGCCGAGCTGCGCGAGGGCGGCCGCGAATACAACCAGGCCGGCGGGCCGCGCTTTGGCAGCTATCTGCGCGGGCGCCTGGCGATTGCCGAGCTTTTTCCCGAGACGGATGCGCAGGGCCAGGCGATGGCCTACCAGGGCGACATCACGATGTACGGCGGCGCCGGCGTGCATACGCTGGTGGGCGGCGACATCCAGATGCTCACACCCGGCGGCGGGCAGACCTTCGGCACCGAGGGCGAAGCCCCGCCCGCCAGCGCCGGGGTCATCACCCAGGGGCAGGGCGACATTGCCTTGTATTCGCTCGAAAGCATCCTGCTGGGCCAGAGCCGCATCATGACCACGTTCGGCGGCAGCATCCTGGCCTGGTCGGCGCAAGGCGACATCAACGCGGGCCGCGGTTCGAAGACCACGGTGGTGTACACGCCGCCGCGGCGCGTCTATGACAGCGTGGGCAACGTGACCCTGTCTTCGGACGTGCCCAGCACCGGGGCGGGCATCGCCACCCTGGCGCCGATTGCCGAGGTGCCGCCGGGCGACCTGGACCTGATCGCGCCGCTGGGCACCATCGACGCGGGCGAGGCGGGCATCCGTTCTTCGGGCAGC
Organism: Orrella sp. JC864; assembly: GCF_037026685.1. Taxonomy (NCBI): domain Bacteria; kingdom Pseudomonadati; phylum Pseudomonadota; class Betaproteobacteria; order Burkholderiales; family Alcaligenaceae; genus Orrella; species Orrella sp. JC864. Next base: position 21,198 of record NZ_JBANET010000021.1, read on the forward strand.
GTCAACGTGGCGGCGCTGCAAGTGGTCAACGCGGCCAACATCCAGGCCCAGGGCGAGACGGTAGGCGTGCCGGCGGTCGCGGCGGTCAACGTCGGCGCCCTGACCGGCGCCAGCGCGGCCTCCACCGCCGCGGCCGATGCGGCGCAGGAGTCGGTGGCGCGCACCCGCGCGGCCGCCCGCCAGAACCTGCCGTCCATCATCAGCGTGCAGATCCTGGGCTTTGGCGACGAGGCGGCGGGCGGCGAGGCCGGCGCGGCAGCACCCGCCGGCACGGGCTCGCCGCAGGTCCGCGCGCCCGCCTACGACCCGGCCAGCCCGGTGCAGATGGTGGGCAGCGGGCAAAACTACGACGCCCGGCAGGTGGCCAGGCTGACCCCGGAAGAACGGCGCGCCTTGCAACAGTCGCCTTGAGGCGGGCATGCCTGGGAATCGGCCTGTTTCCTGTCGGGGAACAGGCCGTTTTTTTTCGTGCCCAGACGCGAGACGGCCCGCCAAGCCTATATGAATAGACGGAAATTACATGGAAGCATGGATTGAATAAAAAATGCGGGGGTTTTGCCGCTTGCCAATCGTCTTAGCAGCGTGTGGGGATTCATCGGCACGGACAGGCATTCGGCACTACCCCCTTTCCGGATGGGCATCCGTTGCGATTTGGGAGCATGACCATGATCTCGTTATGGCGGGTATGTCATTTTGGTGTTCCTTTGGCGCAAGACATCAAGCAGGCGCGCTGGTTCCAGGTTTCCGGTCCCATCGCCACCTGCGAGGGCTCGGCCGTGGCGGCCATGTACGCCCGCCTGGTGGCGTGCATGCAACCCAATCCCCGCGCCTTGCCGCTGGTCGATCACATCTTCGAACTGCAGGTGCCCGGCGATTCGGTCCAGGATGCCCGCCTGTCGCGCCGCTGGTTCCTCAACCGTCCCGAGGTGCGCGCCTGCGTCGACGAATGGCTGGCGCACGAGTCCTCCCTGGTGCTGCGGGTGCCCTCGGTCAGCGGCTCGCATCAATATCTGCTCAACCTTCGGCATCCCGGGCTGGGCCAGTGCCGTGTGTTCGACCGGGGGGCGTATCCCTATTCCAAATACCTGCCGGCGGTCGAGTCGGCGCTGGCAGACCCCAGCAAGTGGCTGTGCCTGCAGTAGCGCGCCGGCGGCCATGTTGAACCCGGCCTTATCCAGGCGAGCCCGCGTGCCGGCCAGGCGCATCCGGCCCCCGGCGCGCCGGCCGGATGCGCCGCTTCATTGCAGCGGGATGGCCCGGCGCAGCGGCCCGGCGCCGCTGCCCGGCGGCGGCTCCAGCACGATCTCCAGCCCCGACGCGGCATATAGGCCCAGCCCGGCGTGCGGCAGCCTCAGCCAGCCCTGGCCGTCGCGCCAGGCCCTGACCTCGAAGCCGCGCAGCGGGCCCAGCAGGGCCACCGCGTCGGCGCGGCCGGGTTCGGCCAGCGGGAACACCGCCGAGGCGGGGCCGGCGGCCCGGTACAGCGTGCCGTCGCTGATCCACCACTGCACGCGCTGCCAGTGGCCCGGCTGGGCCGCTGCGGCGCGGATGATCTCCAGCAGGAAGGGCCGCTGCGGCGTGCGCGCCACGTGCAGCGAGGCGGGCAGCAAGGGCTCCGTCAAGTCGGCCACGACGCGCCCCGAGGCGTCCCGTTTCACGCGTGACGATTCGTTTTGCGATTGTGACGCTGTTTCGTTTTGCGATGGGCCCGTGGCGGTTTCCGCTTCCACCCGCGCGATCTCGGCCGGCGCAAAGCCCGGCAGTTCCACCGTGGCGCGCTGCGCCACGTCCTGCTCCAGCTGCTGCAGCACGCGCATCCATAGACTGTCCCGGCGCGCATGCTCGGTCAGGCTGGCGTCCGAGCGCTCGACGCTTTCCAGCCCGCGCCATGCGATGACGCTGATGACCGCCATGATAAGTATGGCGATCATTATCTCGATCAGGGTAAAGCCTTGTTGTCGGCGCGGCATGGTCATGGGGTCAGCGCTTTTGCAAGGTGGCCAGCGTGGCCAGGGCGCGGTCCGGCTGGTCCTGCAGGTAGACCTCCACGATGACCGCGTTCATGCCCGCCTCGGCCGGTTCGATGCGCGTCACGCACAGGAACGGCCGCCCCTGCTGGGCGCAAGGGCGGGCCGGTCCGCCGGCCGCCGCCCCCGCCACCATCAGTTCGCCCATATGGGTATCGGCGGCAAGCAAGGCCAAGGCCCGGGTCTGCAGGATGCCGCTGGCCGTCGTGGCGGTACCTACGGCCCGCACCGCGGCGGCCAGCGCCACGCCGATGATGGCCAGCGCAACCAGCACTTCCAGCAGCGTGAACCCGGCCTGCGCCGGCGTGCCCGCATCAAGAGCCGCCGTGGCGCGCTGCCGGCCGAAATGCGGCGGGCAAGGATGCCTGGCCGCGCGGTTCATGGAGCAAGCCTTTGGGGATGGATCCGACTATGCGTAGACGAATGGATTTTGTCATCTCGACCGGACCGGTTTGTTCCATCTCGTGAAACCATGCCCGGCTCCTGCCAATCAGCGTTGCCGAGTCTATTCAAAAAAGAATCAACTTCTGCTGGCGAGCCGGGATCGTCAAACTCATGCAAGTTAGGGGCGTTAGGCTTATGCAATTCAGGATCAATCGTCCAATACCGCAGATTGGAAACGAAAAAATCATGCGAACTGGAGCCAGCCAGTTTGCGCCGCGCGGAGACACGATGCCTATTCAGAAAAGGGTCGGTTTCTGTATGCGAATCGGCATCGACAGGATTATGCGAAATGAGATGGGCCGGCCTATCCAGAATAGGATTATTCAGATCGGCAACGGCCGGTCTATCCGCATGTGGATCGAGTCGAGATTTCATAACTGAATCTGCAGATCTTTTCATATTTGGATTACCTGACGACATAGCCGCCGTCGGCGGCGCGTTCGATCGTGACGCTGGCCTGGCCATGGCGCAGCACCAGCTGCCAGGGCTGGCCGATCCATTCGCTGCCGAGCACGACCGGCCCGGCCGGCGACGCGTCGGTGGGTGTCAGGCGCCAGCTGCGCGGGCGCAGGGCATCGTTGCCGGAAAAGTCGTCCAGCGCTCCGTCGGTCATGACTTCCGGGACCACGCCGCCTGGCGGCAAGCGCCAGTTGCCGCGCGTAAAGCGGTAGCCTTGGCCGTCGGCGCGCCAGGCGACCAGCCTGCCGTCGGTGCGCACCGCCTGGTGCGCGGCTTCGAACTGCTGCGCCAGCTGCCGCGCATCCTGGCGCAGGATGCGCTCGGGCGAAGGGCTGATGCTCAGGCCTACCGCGCCGGCCGTGATGCCGATGATGACCAGCACCACCATGATCTCTATCAGGGTGAAGCCGCGCTGGCTGCAAACGGCAAGGGAAGGCGCGAACGGGGCGGGCATGGCGGCGGGCGGGTAAAGGCTCAGGAGCGGGGCACCCCGCGCATCCTAGCCCTTCAATGTGATGCTGCAATGAAACCTACACCTGGGTTTGATAAGCCGCCTTGCCGGTTGCGGGGGGGCGCATGCGCCTAGGCTTGCGGGTCTCTGCTTCTTTCGCCGCCGCCCTGCTGGGGCTGGGGCTGCTTCTTGCCGCCTTGCTGTATTGGGCGATGGCGCTGCGCCAGCCGCTGCCCGCCGCGCCGCAGGCGGCCAGCGGCCCGGCGGCGGCCGATCCGGCCGCCCAGGCGCTGGCGCAATGGTTCGGCCCGGGCGAAGTCCGGATGGACGTCGAGGTCAGCGGCCTGCTGCGCTCGGCCGGCCAGGCCGTGGCCGTCATGGCGGTCAACGGACAGCCGCCGCGCACCTATCGGGTGGGCGACGAGGTGGCGCAGTCGGCCACGGTCGCGGCGATCGAAGGCGATGCGGTGCTGGTGCGCCGAGACGGGCAGCTGGTGCGTTATCGCGTGCCGGCGCCGCGCGGCGCCGATGCCGATCAGGACGGCATCGTGCGCCGGCCTTAGCGGCTTTTTTCAGTGGCAGTGTCACGAGACAGCATCGCGCTTTCACAAGAGGCGCGGTGCCGAAAACAAAGCTGAGCAGGAGCAGTACGACAATGATGAAAGTAGGCATGCAGGACCTGGATAAATCCCTGGCCAAGATCGTCGATCACGCGCGCAACGAACCCGTGCAGGTGCTGCGCTACGGCCGCCCGTGGGTCTGGCTGGTGGGCCATGCATTGTGGGACCGGCCCTCGCAGGTGGCCGACCTGGTGCCCGAGCGCCATCCGCTGCGCGAGGTGCGTTTGCCTACCGATGCCGCGCTGTCCGAATCCATCACCGAACTGTATCGCCTGGCCCAGGTGATGGACCTGGCCTTGCCGCTGGAATTCGTTGTCCGCGCCTTGCTGCTGCAGTTGCTGTATGCCGTGCGCGACGAGCAGGAGCTGGCCGAGCGGATCGGCTACGACTTGACGTTCCGCTGGTTCGTCGGGATGGAACTGGAGCAGCCGGTGCCCCAGCCGCAAGCGCTAAAGAGCAGCCTGCAAGCCGCCTTGGGGCAGCTGCTGGTCGTGCGGCTGCTGCAGCGCCTGATGGTCGGCGTGCTGCCGCGCGAGGCCGGGCAGGCGCTGGGCAGGCTGCACCCGGATTATGGCTTGCTGAGCACCTGGATGGCGCCATTCCTGGAACAAGGCGGGACGGAGCTGTTCCTGCACATGGAGCCGGGCCGGACGGTTTGAGCGTACTTTCGGCAAAGCCGGCAGCGGCCCACGGGCGGCTGCCGGCTTATAGGGGCGTCAGGGGCTTGAGGGCGGGCATCGACCCATACGCTGGCATGATCGCGTTGATCAATGCATTCAGGAATGTTTGGTCTATCTAAAGATGAATAGCCGGGCCATGCATCGAGAGTTGCCTCGATCATCCAGCCCAGCGTCGATATTTTCCATATATATCAGAAGCTTGCTTTCTTTTTGGCAGCACTAAGACAACCTTAGCTCCCGTTGCGCTTCCGCCTTCATCTTGTCATGAAGTGGTCACGGGGGACTGCGACGATGGCACCCTTCCCAACGGTGCCAGAATTTTGCCGAGCCGATCGACTTCCTTGATTCGCCGGGGCATGGCCTTGTGCTGGTTCTGCGGGCTTGCGGCCACGGCATGGGCCCAGGGCATACAGTCCGGCGCGCCTGGGTTGGTGGGCACCTCGGCCCGGCCGCAAGAGCCAGGCGGTTTACTTACCTTCGACATTCCCGCGCAACCCTTGGCGGCGGCCTTGCATCGCTACGCGGAAATCTCCGGCAGGCCGGCGCTGTTTCGCAGCGAACTGGTCGAGGGCCGGCATTCGGCCGCGGTACGAGGGCGTTATACGCGCAGGCAGGCCCTGCGGGCCTTGCTCGAAGGCACGGGCCTGACGGCGCATGCGGCGCCGGGCATGGCCGCCGGGGTCTTCGTGCTGGCCCAGGCGCAGGCCCGGGGCCCCTCGCCGGCGCACGGGACGCAGCAGTACGGCGCCCTGGTGCAGGCGCGGGTATGGGCGGCCTTGTGCGCCGATGCCCGCACGGCGCCGGGCGCCTACCGTTCTTTGTTTCGTTTCTGGGTGGATGATTCCGGCCGCGTCGCCAGGGCGCGGCTGCTGACCTCGACGGGCGCCGCCGACAGGGATGCGGCGCTGCTAGGAGTACTGAATGACGTGCGTATCGAGCGTTCTCCTCCGCCGGGCCTGGAGCAGCCCTTGACCCTTATCGTGCTGCCGCGCGGCCAGGGCGATGCGCCCGATTGCGATACCGGGGCTGGGGTGAAATGACCCCTATGCCCGGTACGTTTGCTGCCTCCCCAGGGCGCGCGCCGGCCCCTTGGGGCGGCCCGGCGAGGCTGGCATGAGCGCCGTCCGCCCGACCGAAGGCGTGCCCGCCGGCGCCCCGCAAGGCGAAGGCGGGCCCACGCGCGAGGTCCGTGCGCCCGAGGCGGCGCCGGCTGCCGGGCGCCCGGCCGAGGGCCAGCGCGCCAGCGAGCCGGCGCGCCCGGACCTGCTGGATTTCCTGGCCAAGCGTTATGAAGACATCAAGCTGCGCCTGACGCGCCTGCTGGGCAGCGACGAGCTGGCTGGCGATGCGCTGCAGGACACCTGGCTGCGCCTGCACGCCCGCGAAGAAGCCGGGCTGATCAAGAGCCCCACTGCCTACCTGGTGCGGATCGCGGTCAACATCGCCGTGGACATCCAGCGCCGCCAGGGCAAGTCCCTGCCGCTGGACGAGGTCAATGCGCTGATGGAAATGGCCGACCCGGTGCCGGGGCCGGCCCGTTCGGCCGAGACCCGCTCGGAGCTGCAGGCGGCCATGCGCGTCATGGAGCGCATGCCCGCACGCCGGCGCGAGATCCTGCTGATGGTGCGCTGGGAAGGCCTGCCGCAAAAAGAGGTGGCCCGCCGTCTGGGGGTGACGGTGCGGACCGTGGAGCACGAACTCAAGCGGGCCCATACCTATCTGGACGAGCAGATGCGGCATGCCAGAAATTAGTTGGGGGATTTGCGCCTGCCGGTTCGTCTTAGCAAAGAGAGCGCCAATGGATGGCGTCTTGCCTATCACGACGCGGGCCGGTGCGGGGATTGCGACGCAAGCCACCTTGCCTGCGTGACATGACATCATGAAGACTTCCGTCGAAGACTCGGGCCTGGGCAGCAGCCAGCTCGAACAAGAAGCCAGGGCCTGGCTGCGCCTGCTCGCGTCCGGGCAGGTCAGGCAATGGGATGCCGAGGCGTTCAAGCGCTGGCTCGATACCAGCGTGGCGCACCGCCAAGCGTTTGCGCAGGTCAAGCGGCGCTGGGACCTGCTCAAGCCTGCCGCGGGCGAATACCTCTATCGCCATCCGCTGGAGGCGGCCCGGCACGAGCAGGCCATGGCGCGCCGGCCCGCCCGGGCGGGGCGCCGCGCCTTCCTGGGGGCGGCCGCCGGCGCCGCGGCCGTGGCGGGCGTGACGGCTTTCACGCCGGCGGGCCGGCTGCTGCTCTCGCCCGCGCAGTGGGGCGCCGACTATCGCACCGGCACGGGCGAGCAGCGGTCCCTGCAGCTGGCCGGGCGGGTCAACGTCATGCTCAATACCCAGACCAGCATCCGCCAGCAGGCGGGCGCGCCCGATGGGGCGGCCGGCATCGACCTGCTGGCCGGCGAGGCGGCCATCGACCTGCCTGAAGGCAGCGCGCTTTTTGCCGTGGCGGCGGGCGCGGGGCGCAGCCTCTCGGGCGCCGGCAGTTTCGAGGTGCGCTATCTGGACGGCATCGTGTGCGTGAGCTGTATCGACGGCCAGGTCCAGGTCGAGCATCCGGCCGGCGGCGGCCGGCTGCTGCCGCGCCAGCAGCTGTTGTACGACGCCCGGCACGTCAGTGCCGTGGCCGCCATCGAGCCGACCAGGGTTTCGGCCTGGCGCCACGGCGAACTGGTGTTCGAGCGTACCCGGCTGGCCGAGGTCATCGCCGAGATCAACCGCTACCGCCAGGGCCGCGTGGTGCTGATGAACGAGGCCGTGCGCAACCAGGCCGTCAGCGGACGCTTCCGGGTGGCCTCGCTCGATGCCGCGCTGCAGCAGCTGCAGCACACTTTCGCGCTGTCGGCCCGCAGCCTGCCGGGTGGCCTGATGGTGCTGAGCTGAGCGGCCAGCGGGACGACATCATCCCGCCTTGACAAGTCCTTCGTACACGATCATGTGCAGGCCCAGCAGCGCCAGGCTGGCAAGAAAGCACTTGCGAAATACCGCCGGCGAGAGCCGCTGGCGCAGCGCCTGGCCCAGCTGCATGCCGGCCAGCGCAGGCAGCAGCATCAGCATCGACAGGCCCAGGGCCGCGGCGTCGTAGCGCGCATTCATGTAAAGGCCCGCGGCCAGCGCGATGGTCGAGACGGTGAACGAGGTGCCCATGGCCTGGATGAGGCCGTCGCGCCCCAGGTTCAGGGCCTGCAGGTAAGGCACAGCAGGGATCACGAACACGCCCGTGGCGGCGGTGACCATGCCGGTGGCCGCGCCCACCAGCGGGCCCATCCAACCCTGCCTGCCGGCCGGCACCGAGACCTGCATGCCGCTCAGGCCCCACAGCGCATAGGCGATCAGGGCCGCGCCCAGCGACACCATGGCCCAGGCTCCGGCGGGCGCTCCCCACAGCCAGGCGCCGGCCAGCGTGCCGGCGAAGACCCCGCCTTGCATGGGGGCGAGCCGGCGCAGCAGCGGCAAGGCGGCGCGCCATGGCCGGACCTGCCAGACGTTGGTGACCAGCGACGGTATGATCAGCAGCGCCGCGGCATGCGCCGGCGTCATCATCAGGGCCAGCAGTCCCATGGCGATGGTGGGCAGGCCCAGCCCCACCACGCCCTTGACCAGCCCGGCCAGCACGAAGACGGCGGCGGCGGCCAGGGGCAGCAGCCAGGGCAGGGCAGCGGTTTGTTCGAACATGGACGGCATCCGGCAAGACGATAGCCCGATTCTGCGCGGACCACGCGCGCCGCCGCGAGCGGGAAATGCCTGACATTGCCTCAGGTGCAGCCATAGGAAGTCTGTGCTAGTGTTGCAGCCATCATGCACGTCGACCTGACCGACCTGAGGCTGTTCCTGAACGTTGCCGAGGCCGGCACCATCACCGGCGGCGCGCAGGCCACGCACATGACGCTGGCCTCGGCCAGCGAGCGCATCCGCGGCATGGAGCAGGATCTGGGCACGCCCTTGCTGCTGCGCGAGCGGCGCGGGGTCACGGTCACGCCTGCCGGCCGCACGCTGCTGCACCATGCCCGGCAGGTGCTGCGCCAGGTCGAGCGCATGCAGGGCGAGCTGGGCGACTTCGGCAGCGGCTTTCGCGGCCATGTGCGCATGCTGTGCAATACCTCGGCCATCAGCGAGCACCTGCCCAAGGTGCTTTGCGGATTCCTGGCCGCGCATGCCGGCATTTCCATCGACCTGCAGGAGCGTTCCAGCGACGAGATCGTCGATGCGCTGCGCAATGACGTGTGCGATCTGGGCATCGTTTCCGATTCGGTGGCGCTGCACGGCCTGGCGCATTATCTGTTTCGCGCCGATCCCTTGTGCCTGGTGGTGCCGCAGGGCCATCGGCTGGCCGGGCGCCGGGCGCTGAGCCTGGCCGAGATCGCCGACGAGCAGTTCGTCGGCCTGGCCGAGGGCAGCGCCTTGCACGAGCACCTGGCCCAGCATGCCCGCAGGCTGGGCAAGCGGCTGAGCTACCGGATCCGTTTGCGCGGGCTCGAATCGCTGTGCCGCGTGGTCGGCCACGGCATCGGCGTGGGCATCGTGCCCCAAGCGGCGGCGGTGCGCTACGGCAGGACTGCCCGGATCAAGCGCGTGCCCCTGTCCGATCCCTGGGCGACGCGCAACCTGGTGCTGTGCATGCGCAGCCTGCAGGAACTGCCCCAGCACGTGCAGCTGCTGGTGCGGCACGTGCTGGGGCAGCCGGCCCGCGCCGCCAGGGCTGCAAAGCGGGAATCGCCTCAGCAAGCCTCAGGCTGGGCCTGAACTGAAGGGCAGGCGCCTTGTCTCGAAAACGTAGCAAAACTTGCCTATATTCCCGCGATTTCTTCCTGCCCGGCCTGCCTAGATGCCCGCGTCCGTTGCTCCGTCCACCCGGTGCCTTCCATGATCCTGCTCGCGCAGCTGCTGGCCGGGCTGGGCCTGTTGTTCATCGGCATGCGGCTGATCGGCCAGCATCTGCGCGTGGCCGCGGGCCGGCGGGTGCGCGCGGCGCTGGTGCGCGCCACGGTCTCGCGCTGGAGCGGCCTGCTGTCGGGCATGGCGGCCGGGGCCGTGACGCAATCGAGCAACGCGGTCACGCTGATCCTGGCCAATCTCATGGCCAGCCGCGCCCTGTCCATCGGCCAGGCCGTGCCCGTGGCGGCCGGGGCTACCGTGGGCTCGGCCCTGATCGTGCTGATCGCCACTATCGACATCAGGCTGGTGGTGTTCTACATGCTGGCCCTGGGCGGCTTCGCGCTGCTGTTCAAGCTGGACCAGCGCGTGGCCTGGCGCGACTGGATCTGGGCGGGCCTGGGCCTGGCGCTGCTGTTCCTTGGGCTGGGCTATATCAAGCACGCGCCCACGGGCCTGGATGCGTCCGACTGGGATGCCCTGTTCACGGGGCTTTCGCCGGCGCTGGGGGTGCTGCTGGGCCTGGCATTCGCCATGGTGACGCAATCGGCGCTGTCCATCGTGATCCTGGCGGTCACGGCGGTGCACAGCGGCTTGCTCGACCTGGGCGCCACCTTCTGGATCATGACCGGCGCCAATCTGGGCAGCGGGCTGGCGCTGCTGGTCTCGGGCAGCGGGCTCAAGGGCAGCGGCAAGCGCCTGTGCCAGGCCTATATCGCCGTCAAGCTGGTAGGCACGCTGCTTGTGGCCGTGGGCTGGCTGGCCTATCTGCGCTGGGGTACGCCCGCCGGCCAGCCGGCCTTCGCGCTGGATTCGGCCGCACGGGTGCTGGCCCTGCTGTTCCTGGCGCAGCAGGCCGCCGGGGCGCTGGCCGTGGTGGGCTGGCGCGACCAGGTGCTGGCGCTGACGGCGCGCCTGACCGCGGTCGATCCGGTCGAGCAGGCCAGCCAGCCGCATTACCTGTACGACCGGGCCATTGAGGATCCGCTCAACGCCGTCAGCCTGGCCGTGCTCGAGCGCGAGCGCCTGGTGGCGGCCCTGCCCGGGCTGGTGCCCGACCTGGATCATCGCCAGGCCGACGACCCGGCCGCCCGCCGGCACCTGTGGGCGGGTCATCAAAGCGTGCTGAACCAGACCAGCCAGTTCCTGGTGGCGCTGATCGGCACCGGCGAACTGGGCAAGGAACTGGTGACCGTGCTCAACGAGCAGCTGCAGCTCGAATACCTGGACAAGCTGCAGGACACGCTGTACGAGTTCAGCGGCCTGGTGGACGAGCTGCAGCCCATGCCGCCGCTGCTGTTCAACCTTTCCGAGTCGCTGCGCACGCTGGTGGGGCTGCTGGCGGACACGGCCCCGCAGCCGGGCCGGCCTGCGGCCGACCTGCTCGACGTGCAGACCCTGGTGGCCTTGACCGAAGACCGCGGCGACCTGCTGGACCGGCTGCGCCGGCGGCTTACGCCTGCCGTGGCGCAAGCCGCGCCCTTGCCGGTGCCGGCCGCCCAGGTGCAGCCCTTGCTGGCGGCCACTTCCTTGTTCGAGCGGGCTGTGTGGCTGGTGCGCCGCCTGGCGGTGGCGCGGCTGGCGGCGATGCAGGGCGCCGAGACCGCGCAGCAGGCCTAGGCGGGGCCGGGCGGTCTGACAGGCAAGCAGATGTTACGGCGCCCTGGGGGCTGTAGCGTTTTGTCGCGGGTCGAATGTTTCGCTGCGCTTCAGGCCTGACACAACCCTGAATCCATCGCGTTTAATAGCCTCGAACGTGCAACCGCAAGAGGTGTGATCATGAAACGTTGGCTCATCGCCGCAGGCATCCTGGGATGCCTGGCCGCCGGACCGGCCGCCGCCCGCGTGGACGTGGGGATTTCCATCGGCATCCCCGGCGTCGTGCTGGGCGCCCCGGTCTACTATCCACCCGCTGTGGTGTACCAGCCGGCGCCCGTCTACGTGGCGCCGCGCCCGCGCGTGGTGCATCCGCCCCCCGTCGTGTACTACCCCAAGGTCCACTACGGCAAGCCGCATCATCACAAGCACCGCGGCCATTGGGGCCACCCCGGCAAGGGCAAGGGCCACCATCACCACGGCCGGCGCGGCTGGCGCGACTAGGATGCGGGGCGGCCGCCTTTGCGCGGCGGCTGCCTAGCGAGCAAAGTCGGTGCTGCGCGCCAGGTCCTGCCAGGCCTCGGTTTCCCAGGCGACGTGAGCCTGCTTCTCGGCTATCGCCTGCAAGGTATCCGAACCCAGCGGCAGGCGCAGCGGCGGGCGCGGCGCATCGGCAAGCTGCAGCATCGCCAGGGCCAGCTTTTCCGGATCGCCGGGCTGCCGGTGGTTAAGGGCGCCGGCGGCTGCCCGCACGGCGCCGGCCGTGGCGGCATAGTCCTCGATGATGCGCGACGCCACCGCCAGCGAGGCGCCATCCAGGAAGTCGGTGCGGAAATAGCCCGGCTCCACCACGGTGGCATGGATGCCCAGCGGCGCCAGCTCCTGGTGCAAGGCCTCGGTAATGCCCTCGATGGCGAATTTGGTGGCGCAATAGACCCCGAAGCCCGCCGCCGCTCGCCAGCCGCCGATCGATGAGAGATTGATGACGTGGCCCGCGCCTTGCGCGCGCATGGCCGGCAAGACGGCCCGCAGCACGTTCAGCACGCCGAATACATTGGTTTCGAACACCCGGCGCACCGCTTCCTCCTCCGATTCCTCCACCGCGCCCAGCAGGCCGAATCCGGCGTTGTTGACCAGCACGTCGATGCGTCCGAACGCCTGCAGCGCCTGCCGGGCCGCCTGCTCGGCCTGCCGGGCGTCGGTCACGTCCAGGGCCAGCGGCAGCAGCCCGGGCGCCGGCCCCAGCCGGGCGGCTACCGCCGCCGCGTCGCGTCCGGTGGCCACCACCGCGTTGCCGTCCTGCAGCGCGGCGCGCGCCATCAATGCTCCCAGTCCGCGCGATGCCCCGGTAATGAACCACACGCGCTTGAAGTTCCTGTCTTGGATCTGTGTGTCAGCCATGTCTTGCTCCTGTTCGAAATAGTGGGATGGCGGATAAAGCTTAGGCTTGCCGACTGGCAAGAACTAGCTGTCTTTGGCTAGACTGATAATCAAGAAAAATTTGCCAATAGGAGGCCTGCCATGAACGAGGTGCGGGCGATCACGCTGTTCGTGCGCGCGGCGACGCTGGGCAGCCTGCGCAAGGCCGCCGTCGACCAGGGCGTCACCCCGCAGGCCGCCAGCCATGCCGTCATGCAGCTGGAAAAACAGCTGGGCGTGCGCCTGCTGCACCGCACGACCCGCAGGCTTTCCTTGACCGAGGAAGGGCGGCGCCTGCTCGAAGGCGCCACCCCCGCGCTGGCCATGCTCGCATCGGCGCTGGATGACGCCCGCCAAGCCAGCCATGCGCTAAGCGGCCCGCTGCGCATCAGCGCGCCGGCTTCGGCCGGGCGCGCGGTGTTCTGGCCCTGCATCCTGGCCTTCGCCCGGCAGCATCCCGAGGTGACCCTGGACGTGCGCTTCGACGACCAGTTTTCCGATCTGGTGGCCGGGCAGTTCGACGTGGGCCTGCGCGGAGGTGCGGCGCCGGCGCCCGGCGCGATCGCCCGGCGCCTGATGCCCATCCAGCTGATCGTGTGCGCGGCCCCGGCCTATCTGCAGCGCCATGGCGCGCCCCGCACGCTGGACGAACTGATGCAGCACCGCTGCACCGGCTACCGCCGGGCCAATACCGGCAAGCTTGCACCCTGGGAGTTTCGCGTCGGGCAGGAGACGGTGTACCGCGAGGTGCCGGCCGTCTTGTGCGCCAACGACCTGCAAGCCGAAACCGAGGCCGTGCTGGCGGGCCTGGGTATCGGCCAGCTGGCCAGCTTCTCGGCCGCGCCGCACCTGCGCGCCGGCCGCCTGGTGCCCTTGCTGACGCGCCACGTGGCCGAGCACGACGCCTTCTACGTCTACTACCGCCGCCGTACCGAGCAGCCGTTGCGCGCCCGGGCATTCATCGAATTCATGGTCCAGCGCCTGGCCGGCAATCGTGATTTCTTCCTGCCGCCGGCCGAGCTGCGCGCTTTGGCCGGCCAATGGCGGGCGAGGTGATGCTGCGCGCCCTGAAAGCGCGTCATGGCCTTCCTTGTCCGTGGTCCGGTTTGGGTCTTGCTGCCTTTATCGGCGATGATGGAGGCTTGTTCCCGTGCCGGAGGTGGCGCCATGACAGCAAGAATCAAGATCGACTTTGTCTCCGACGTGGCCTGCCCGTGGTGCGCGGTAGGCCTGGGCGGCCTGCTGGCCGCCATGGAGCGGGTCAAGGACGTGGCCGAGGTCGAGCTGCGCATGCAGCCCTTCGAGCTCGATCCCGACATGCCTGCCGGCGGCCAGAACACCGTCGAGCGCCTGATGCAGAAATACGGCTACGAGCGCGAGCAGGTCAACGCCAACCGCCAGCGCATCGCCCAGCGCGCCGCCGAAGTCGGCATGCCCATGCGCATGAGCGAGGACGACCGTTCGTACAACACCTTCGATGCGCACCGGCTGCTGCATTGGGCCGGGCTGCAGGGGCCGGCGCAGCAGCTGGCGCTTAAAAAGCGCCTGCTGCGCACCTATCACCATGACAACCAGGACACCGCCGATGCCCAGGTGCTGCTGCAGGCCGTCTCGGACGCCGGGCTGGACGTGGAGCAGGCCCGCGAGGTGCTGCAAAGCGGGCGCCATGCCGAACAAGTGCGCGCCGAGCAGGCCAGGTGGCTGGAGCAGGGCATCTCTTCGGTCCCGTCCATCATCATCAACGGCGAGTACCTGGTGACCGGCGGCCAGCCGATAGAGGTGTTCGAGCAATCGCTGCGGCAGGTGGCGGCGCAGGCGGGCGGGTAGGCGAAAGGCGTTCCTTGCCGCGGCCGCTCAAGACGCACAAACGCATGGCCTAAGGCCCGCGCGAGGTCAGGATCTTGATGCCCGCCGCGGCGAAGGCCGCCGCGAAGGCGGCCTCGAAGCCGCGCCGCAGGCGCAGGTAGCAGCGGATCATGCGGCCGCTGGAGAACAGCAGCGCATAGCCGTGAAAGAGCAGGGTGTTCTGCAGGGCGATGGCCGCGATCACCCAAAGCAGGTCGCTGGCCGGCGCGTCGGCCGGCACGCCCAGCGAATACAGCGACCCGAAGAACAGGACGGCCTTGGGATTGGTCAAGTGCAGGGCCAGCCCCCGCCGGAAGGCGCGCCGGCCCGAGGGCGGCGCCGGCACCGCCTGTTCGCCGCGCGTCATGGCCCGCCGTGCCGACTTCCAGGCCAGGAAGATCAGGTAGCCGGCGCCCAGGTAGCGCGCCAGCTCGAACAGCCAGGCATGGGCCAGCATGACCGCGCTCAGCCCGAAGGCGGCCAGCGCCGACCAGCACAGCGAACCGGTGGTCACGCCCGCGGCCATCGCCAGCCCGGCCCGCCGGCCATGCGCCATGGACGTGCCCGCGATGCCCAGCGTGGCCGGACCGGGGCTGCCGGCGGCAAGCAAGGCGGCGGCCAGGATGAGGGTCAGGTTGATCTCGGAGGACATGGTCTTTGCTCGGCGCTCGGGTCAGGAAGAGAGCTTCATCATCACCAGGCCGGAGACGATCGTTACGGCCGCGACGATGCGCATGGGATTGGCGGGCTCACCCAGCACGAACACGCCCACCAGGAAGGCGCCCACCGCCCCGATGCCCGTCCAGATGGTGTAGGCCGTGCCCAGCGGCAGCGACCGCATGGACACGGACAGCAGTGCAAAGCTGGCCACCATCGTGGCAATGGTGACGATCGAGGGAACCAGCCTTGTGAAGCCATGCGATTGCTTCATGAAGAACGCCCACACGATTTCCAGCACGCCCGCAAAGACCAGCCATATCCAAGCCATGTCGGCTCT
The DNA here is from genome assembly GCF_037026685.1 of Orrella sp. JC864. Classification (NCBI taxonomy): domain Bacteria; kingdom Pseudomonadati; phylum Pseudomonadota; class Betaproteobacteria; order Burkholderiales; family Alcaligenaceae; genus Orrella; species Orrella sp. JC864. The sequence continues at coordinate 36,606 of NZ_JBANET010000021.1, forward strand.
CCTTTGATCAAAAAGAGCCGGGCCGTCCCGGACATGCTTCCCGCAAAGGGGGGAGGTCGTGGCCTCCTGCTGGCCGCCAGGCAGGGCCAGCGGCCATAACTCTATCATGCGGCGGTCCTGCTTCCGGAGCGGGCAGCAGGGCCGCCGCGCCCGATGATTCCGGCGATGCCCACGGCGGCCCGGGCCTTGCGTAACACATTGCAGTATCTGCGTGATCCGCCAGGGCAGGGATGCGAACAAGCCCGTCCCCGAGCATGATAGGTTAGTGGTTCTCATTATCCCTATCCTGGAAGAAACATGATGCGCACCCGCCTTCGCGCCCTGGCTCTTGGCGTTTCTCTTCTCGCGGGCACCGTTGCCAACGCGTTCGAACTCGTGCACGACGAGGGCACCTTGAAGCTGCCGGCCGTGCCCGAAACCATCGTCAGCTTCGACCTGGGGGTGCTGGACTCCCTGAACGCGCTGGATATTCCGGTGGCGGGCGTGCCCAAGTCCAGCTACGAAGGTCCGCTGGAGCGGTTCAACAGCGCGCCCGTCGTGGGCACGCTGTTCGAGCCGGATTTCGACACGCTCAAGCAGATCAAGCCCGACCTGATCGTTGCCGGCAGCCGTTCGCGCCCGGCGATCCCGGCGCTGTCGGCCATCGCGCCCACGGTAACGCTGGGCGCCGATACCAACGATTTCGTGGCCACGTTCAAGGCGGACAACCTGGCTTTGGCCCGGGCCTTCGGCAAGCAGGCGCAGGCCGAGGCGGCGCTGGCTCGCATCCAGGAGAATCTCGACGCCTTGCACCAGGCCAACCAGGGCAAGACCGGCGCGTTCCTGTTCGTGGTCAAGGGCAACGTCATGGCGCACGCGCCGGGCGACCGCTTCGGCTACGCCTATGAGCTGGCCGGCCTGAAGCCGGTGCTGCCGGCGCGCGATCCGGCCGCCGCGACGGCCGAGCGCCCCGCCCCCGATTCGCCGCAAGCCAAGGCCCTGGCGGCCAGGCGCGCCGCGGAAATCGCCGCCATCGCCCAGGCCGAGCCCGACTGGCTCATCGTGCTGGACCGCGGCGCCATCAACGGCGCCGAAAAGACCGCCGCCAAGACGCTGGCGGCCCATCCGGATCTGTCCCGGACCCGCGCCTTTCGCGAAGGGCGCGTCTACTATGCCGAGCCCAATCCCTGGTACGTGGTGGGGACCGGGCTGGCGAACCTGGAAGCGATTTCGGACAATATGCTGAAGGCGATGGGGCAGTAGCCGCAAGGCGCCCGGCCCGTTGCCGTCCGGGTTGCGGCTTTGCTAGAACCGCAGCGTCAATGCGGGCACGTAGCTGAACAGCGCTAGCACCGTCAAAGCACCCAGGTAGTACGGCCAGAGTTCCTTCATTACCTTGAGCACCGGCACCTTGGCGATGGCGCTGGAGATGAACAGCGTGGTGCCTACCGGCGGCGTGAACAGGCCGATGCTCAGGTTAAGCACCATCATGATCCCCAGTTGCATGGGATCCAGGCCGATCTGCTTGGCCAGCGGCACGAAGATGGGGCCCAGCAGCAAGATGGCGGCTGGCAGGTCGATGAACATGCCCACCACGAGCATGATGAGGTTCAGCACCAGGATGATGGCCCAAGGTTCGCGCAACGTTTCCAGGCACCATGCCGCGAAGGCCTGCGGCACCTGCGCGAAGGTCACCAGCCAGGCCACCACGGTCGAGCCCATGATGACCAGCATGACCACGCCGGTGGACACGCCTGCCGCCACCACGGCCTTGACCAGGGCCGCCAGCGTCAGGTCCCGGTAGACCAGCCACCCCATGGCCAGGGCATACAGCGTTGCCAGCACCGAGACTTCGGTGGGCGTGGCAAAGCCAAAGCGCAGCAGCACCAGAATCAGTACGGGCAGCAGCAGGGCTGGCGACGCCTTGGCCAGCAGCGGCCAGAATCGCTGCCAGTCGAAAGGCGCCCGGTGATAGGGAAAGTGGCGGAACCGCGCAGAGAGGTTGCACACCAGGATGAACACCGCGGTGATCATCAGGCCGGGCAGCACGCCCGCCAGAAACAGCCCGCCGATCGATACGCCCGAGACCAGGGAATACAGGATCATCGGGATCGAGGGGGGAATCAGCACGGCGATCATCGATGTCGCGGCGTTGTTGGCCGCGACGAAACCAGCCGGATAGCCTTCTCGCTTTTGCCAGGGAATCAGGACCGCGCCCAGGGACGTGGCGTCGGCCACGGCAGAGCCTGAAACGCCGCCCATGGTGGCCGAGCCCAGCACCGAAACCGAGGCCAGCCCCCCGCGGTAGCGTTGCACCAGGACGGTGGCGAAATCCACCAGGTGCCGTCCGAGGGTGCCGCTCATCATCAGGGAACCGGCCAGGATGAAAAAGGGCAGCGCCAGCATCGGGAACGACTGCGAAGGCCCGAACAGCTGCTGGATGATGAGGTTGTATGGAAGGAACTCGCTGGTGCTGATGGCCGCGCCCGAGGCGATGACCAGCACGTGTCCTACGGGCACGGCCAGCAATAGCAAGGCCAGGAAGGTGATGATCAGCATGGGCATCATGAGCCGGACTCCTCGCGGTCGGGCTGGGGCAATGCCGTCGAACCCTGCAAGAGCACCCGCACCGCGATGAACAGGCTGCACGCAGCCGTGCCCAGGGCCGCATAGGCGAGCGCGCCGTAGGCCCAGGCGGCGGACAGCTTGAGCATGGGGCTGGTCTCGATGGATACGACCTCCATCATGTTCATCACCGCGCCGAACAGCCACAGGTAAGTCGCCACGACAAGCAGGTTGATGCAAACCGCCCAGGCCGTGCGCAGGCGCTCGGACAGCACGGCGGTCAGCACGTCCACGGCGATATGGGCGCCGCGCTGCACGCCCAGGACGATGCCCGCCGCGATCATCCAGGGAAATAGGAAGGCAGACAGCTCGCCAACCCAGGACAGCCCGCCCGCTTGGTTGAAATAGCGTACGAAGACGTTGACGGACAGGCAGGCCAGCAGAACCAGCGTGGTGGAGAGGACCACGAATGCGGAAAAACCGGCAATGAGCCGGTCCATCCGCATAGTGGCCCCCGCAAGCGATTGCTTGAAGGGCGTCATTGCAGTTCCTGTTTATCGATTCGACCGGCAGCTCAGGCGCTCGCGGCGTCCACGAGGCGCGACACGAACTGGCCGACTCCCTTCCGGTTGCGCCAGGCCTGGACGACCGGCGCGGTGGCTTCGCGGAAAGGCGCCGGATCGACCTCGTTGACATGCAGGCTCGTGTCGGCCCGGTACTTGGCCAGCAGCTGCGTGTCGGCCTCGCGCATCAGCTGGCGCTGCAGGGCGCCGGCTTCCTGGGCGGCCTGCCCGATGGCCTGCAGCTCGGGCGCGCCTACCTTGGCGCGCGCGATGCGCGACATCAGGAATGGATTGCTTTGCCATACGTGGCCAGTCAGGCTGATGTAGCGGTTGACTTCGTAGAGCTTGGAGCTCTCGATGTTGGCCAGCGGATTCTCCTGGCCGTCGACCACGCCTTGTTGCAGGGCGATGTACAGCTCGCCGAAGGCGATCTGCTCCGTGCTGGCGCCAAGCGCCTTGAAGATGTCCATCAGCATGACATCGGAAGGGACACGCAATTTCAGGCCCTTCAGGTCCGCCGGCGTCTGCACGGCCCGCTTGCTGTTGGTGACATGGCGGATGCCGTTGTCCCACCAGCTCAGCAGCGTCATGCCGGCCGGCTCCATCCGCTGGGCCAGTTCCTGGCCCACGTCGCCCTCGAGCACTTGCGTGGCCTGGTCGGCGGTCTGGAACAGAAAGGGCAGCCCCAGGGCGTTGATCTCCGGCACCAGATTGCCCACGGGTCCCTGGCTGTTTATCGAAAAATCCAGCGCGCCGGTGCGCAGGCTGGTCAGCATGGCGGCATCGCTGCCCAACTGCTCGGCGCCGGCGATATTCACGCGCACTGCGCCCTGGGTCTTGGCGGCCACCAGTTCGGCGAATTTCTCGGCCGCCACGGCGCGAGGATTGCCCGGCGCGGCGCCGTGGCCCAGCGTCAATGTCACCGCCGCGTGCGCGGGACGCACCAGGGCGGGAAAGAAGGGGGCGGCGGCCGCCATGCCGGCGGCGGCAAGGAAGTGGCGTCTGCTAGTGTTGGACATGCTGTCTCCTGTCTCTTGTTTGGCTTTGGGAATGTACCCGCGCGCGGCGCGCGCGGTCCTGGCGCGTCCCTTGGGACCGGGGCGGACCGTGCCGCCCCGGCCGGGTCAGAGCCACGACTTGATCGACGCGGCGATGGCCGAGGCCGAAATGCCATAGCGCTCATGCAACGTGGGCAAGGCGCCTGCGTCCAGGAAGGCGTCGGGCAAGGCGATCTGGCGAAAGCGCGCGGGCGCCACGCCTTCGCGCAGCAACAGGCCCGCGACGGCCTCGCCCAGGCCGCCGGTCACCGAGTGGTTTTCCGCCACGACCACCAGCCGGCCGCCGCGCCTGGCCTCGCGCAGGATGGTCTGCTCGTCCAGGGGCTTGATGGTGGGCGAGTGCAGCACGGCCACGTCGGCGGCGCCGCCGGCCAGCGCTTGCGCGGCTTCGAGCGCACGCATGGTAAGGATGCCGCTGGAGATCACCAGGACATCCTTGCCGTCGCGCAGCAGCTTGGCGCGGCCCAGTTCGAACCGGTAGTCGTACGCGTCCAGCACCAGCGGCACCTTGCCGCGCAGCAGGCGCATGTACACCGGTCCGCGATGGGCGGCGATGGCCGGCACCGCCTGCTCGATGTCCAGCGCATCGCATGGGTCCACGATCGTCAGGCCCGGCACGCCGCGCAGGATGGATATGTCCTCGGTAGCCTGGTGGCTGGGACCATAGCCGGTGGTCAGCCCAGGCAGCGCGCAGGCGATCTTGACGTCCAGGTTTTCCTCGGCGATGACCTGGTGGATGAAGTCGTAGGCCCGCCGGGCCGCGAACACCGCATAGGTCGTTACGAACGGCACGTAGCCTTCCTTGGCCATGCCGCCGGCCGCGCCCATCAGCAACTGCTCGGCCATGCCCATCTGGAAGAAGCGCTCGGGATACTCCCGCGCGAACAGGTGCAGGTCCGTGTACTTGGCCAGGTCGGCGGTCATGCCCACGATGTCGGGCCGCTGTGCCGCCAGTTCGACCAGGGCATTGCCGAACGGCGCGCTGCGGGTGGGTTGCCCTTCGGCGGCGATGGAGGCGATCATGGCCGAGGTGGTCAGCCGGACGGCGGTGCTCATGCGCGTTCTCCTGCATGCAGGCGATCCAGGATCTCGATGGCCTGGCGCCATTCGGGCTCTTCGACCCGGATGAAGTGGTTTTTCTCGCGTTCTTCGAGAAAGGGCACGCCCCGTCCCATCAGCGTATCGAACAGGATCACGCGAGGCTGCGGGCCTTCGTGCGCGCGGGCCCGGTCGAAGGCGCCCAGCACCGCTTCCAGGTCGTTACCCGGCGCGCGCTGCACGTGCCATCCAAAGGCGGCCCATTTGTCGGCCAGCGGCTCGAAACCCAGCACCGCGCTGGAACGGTCGTCGGCCTGCTGGTTGTTGATGTCCACCAGGCAGATCAGTTTGTCGAGCTTGTAGTGCGCGGCCGACAGCGCCGCTTCCCATACCGCGCCCTCGTCCAGTTCGCCGTCGGACATGGAGTTGTAGACGAAGGCGGGGTTGCGCTTGAGCCGCAGGCCCAGCGCCATGCCCACCGCGATGGTCAGGCCCTGGCCCAGCGAGCCGCCGGAGATCTCCATGCCGGGGGTATAGGCGGCCATGCCCGACATGGGCAGGCGGCTGTCGTCGCTGCCGTAGGTTTCCAACTCGGCTTCGGGAATGACGCCGGCTTCGATCAGGGCGGCATACAGGGCGATGGCATAGTGCCCGTGCGAGAGCAGGAAGCGGTCGCGGCCTTCCCAGTCGGGATCGTCGGGACGCAGGTTCAGGGCGTGGCCATAGGCCACCGCCAGGATCTCCGCCATGCCCAGCGCCTGGCCGATATAGCCTTGACCCTGGACTTCGCCCATGCGCAGCGCATAGCGGCGGATGCGGTAGGCCGCCTCCCGCAGCCGGGCGATCCGTTCGCCGCGGCTTGCGTCCGGGGGCGCCCGGCGCGCCGTGCCTTGGGAGGATAAGGTGTCGGTCATGGTCTCGCTCCTTAGCCGTGGATGAGCATGCCGCCATTGACGTCGATCACCCCGCCCGTGACATAGGCCGACAGGTCCGACGCCAGGAACAGGTAGGCGCTGGCCACGTCGCGCGCCTGGCCCAGGCGCCCGAGCGGGATCCCCTTGAGAATGTCGGCGCGCATGTCCTCGGTCAGCTTGCCGCCGGTGATGTCGGTCTCGATCAGGCCGGGCGTCACGCAGTTCACGCGCACGTTGTCGGGGCCGAGTTCGCGTGCCATGGCCTTGGCCAGTCCCAGCACGCCGGCCTTGGCGGCGGAATAATGGGGGCCGCCAAAGATGCCGCCGCCCCGTTGCGCCGACACCGAGGACATGCAGGCGATCGAACCGGCGCGCTGCTTGCGGAACTGCGGAATGAAGGCCTGGCTGAGCAGCAGCACGCCGCGCAGGTTCACGTCCATGATGCGGTCCCAGCTGGCCTGGTCGATCTCCATGGTCTTGACCGGCTGCGTGATGCCGGCGTTGTTTACCAGCGCGTCGATGCGCCCATATCGTTCCAGAACGGCCTGCGCGGCGTCCCGGCACGCGGCGGCGTCCGTGACGTCGCACGCCAGGCCAAGGTGGCCTTGTCCTGGCAGCGCGGCGGCGGCCGCGGCGCTGGCTGTCTTGTCCAGGTCCAGAATCACGACTTGCGCGCCTTGCTGGGCAAAGAGGCTGGCGGTGGCGTAGCCAATGCCGCGTGCGCCGGCGGCGCCGGATATCACGGCAATCTTGCTGTCGAGCAGCATGCTGTCTCCTGTGCTCTTGTGTGGGAGGATGCGTCACGCAGGGTGCGCACGAGATGAATCCTATCCACCTGTTTGCGGCTCAACAAACGGTAATATTGCATCTGTAGATGAATCTGATTCATCATAGGGAGAACAAATGAACGCCTCCCGGCAAGGCGCTGCGGACGCATTGCGCACGTTGCCGCTGTCCATGCTGCGCACTTTCGAGGCGGCCGCGCGTACCGGCTCGTTTCGTGCGGCCGCGCACGAACTTTGCCTGTCGCCCAGCGCCATCAGCCATGCCATCCGGGGGCTGGAGGATGCCTTGGGCACCAAGCTGTTCTTGCGCACGGGCCGCGCCATCGCGCTGACGCCCAACGGCGAGACGCTCTTTGGCCACGTCGCGCGCGGGCTGGACGAGCTGCGCATCGGCATGGAACTGGTGGCCAGCCACGGGCCGGCCATGCTACGCCTGCATTCGGCGCCCAGCTTCGCGGCGCAGTGGCTGCTGCCGCGGCTGCCGCAGTTCCTGTCGGCGCATCCGCAGATCGACTTGCGGCTGGCTGCCAACACCGACTATGCGCGCTTCGAATACAACGAGTTCGACCTGGACGTGGTCTATGGGCAGCCGCGCAGCGAAGGCCAGGTGGTCGTACCCCTGGGGCAGGAGTTGCTCACGCCTCTATGTTCCCCGGCGCTGGCCCAGCGCATCCGCGCGCCGGCCGATCTGCTGCACATGCCGCTGATCCAGAGCGACATCAAGAAAATCCGCTGGCCGGCTTGGTTCGAGCTGAACGGCCTGCCCACGCCGGCGCTGCATGGTGCACGGCTGGACCGCAGCTTCATGGTGATCGCCGCGGCGGCCGACGGTTTGGGGGTGGCGCTGGAATCGACCCTGCTGGCCGAGAAGGAAATCCGCAGCGGCCGGCTGGTGCGGCCGCTGGCAGGCATGGAGAAAGAGATTCGCTACACGGGGCATTTCCTGACCTACTCCAAGAGCACGCGGCGCAAGCATGCCATCGAGGTGTTCAAGCGGTGGATGCTGGAGGAGTTGGGAAGGTCGCTGCAGTAGGACGCGCCGGGGTTGTTTAAGACAAGGATGGAAACTATGATGGGTCCGGTCGTAAGCAGATACTTCCATCTCCTGTTGCTGTTTCGCTTGGCGCCGTAAGGTGCCACAGCTGCAACCGAAGCGTCGCGCAACAGGCTCGCAATCATAAGGATGTGCGATGCCTAAGCTTCGTCTGCCTGCCTTCTTGCTTTCAGCGCTTGCACGGGCTGCGTGCCTGCCTGCGGTCGGCTTGATCGCGAGTTTTAGCTGGCATGCTGCGGCGCAGGCCAGCGCCTGCTCCGTCTCGCTCGAAGGCATATCGGGCGCCACTGCGGCCGAGTACGGCATGCGCAGGACCGCCGGAGGCTATGCCTTCGACGTTGCCGCGCTGGCGCAACGCAGCGGCGGGGCCGGGGTGTTGCTGGCGCAAACCAATGAACAGCTTGCCGCCAACATGAAATGGTTCCAGGCGATGGAATCCATCGTCGCCGACCCCGACACCCCCATGCTGGCCAACATTCAACTGCTCTACGAGCAAGGCCGCGAAGCCCACGAGGTCCAATTGGCCCTGGCGCGTTCGCTGCAATGCCAGCTGGGCATCGCCAGCGGCCCGCAGCGGCGCCCGCAAACCGTCGCCAGCCTGCAGGCTTCCCATGACGCCCGCGTGGCGCAAGCCCGCGCGGCCCAGGTATCACAGGCGCGCAGCGAATCGGCCTCGCAAGGCTTCTGGAACGCGCTGGGCACCGTCGCCAACGTCCTGGGCGCGGTTGGATCGTCGATGGCGGGCATGCAGCAGAATGCTCCGGCGCAACGGCAATCCGGCTACCAGCAGGAGCAACGCACCTTGCAGCAGATGCAGCAACAGCAGGCCGCACGGCAAGCGCAGCAGGCGCGCGACGATGCGGCACGCCAGGCAGAGCTGCAACGACTGCGCATACAGCAGATGACGCTCGATGCCCGCGAAGGTACAGGTACCGGAGCGGGCTCAACGTCCCGGGATAACTGCGGCTGGACGTCGCGCCCGGGGGGCGGCGGGTACTGCGAAGTGGTAGACCCGGGACGCTGAGCCGTGAAAAGCGCCACCCTCCCAGTGCTGGCCACGCTGATGCTGGCCGGCTGCGCCGGCCAAGGCGGGTTGGGCGTAACGAGTCTTTCCCTCGACAGCTTGCTTGGCGGCATGCGAACCGCTGCTCCGCAGCCGGTGGCCGAGATCCAAGCCACTGCGTGCGACCGCGAGGCCGCCGCCGAGGATGACAGCCAGCGAGCCCAAGGCGTGGTCCCTGTCAAATGGGACGACCTGAAGGCATCCGCCGCCATCGCGGCCTGCGAACAGGCCTTGTTGGATCATCCAGGCCATCCCCGCCTGCTGTACCAGTTGGGGCGCGGCTACCAGAAAGCCTATCGTTATGCGGACGCCGCGGCTGCGAACCGGCAGGCCGCGGCAGCCGGGTATACCTACGCTGTCTACACGATGGGCTGGTTCCATGAGCAGGGCTACGGCGTGCCGCGCGATCTCGGCATGGCGGAGTCCTGGTATAGAAAGGCCGCCGCCATGGGGCATGGCGCCGCCTGGAAAAATATCGGACAGCTGTACCTGGTGCACGATGAAAACCGCAACCTGGACAAGGCGGCCGATGCCTTCGCGCACCCGGCAAAAGCGGGAGACCCCGTGGCGATGGGGGTTCTGGCTTATGTCTTGAGAGAGCGCGATGGCCGGGGCGACAAGGAGCGGGCGTTGGACTGGAGTGTCAAGGCTGCGCAGGCAGGCAACACGACGGGCATGCTCCTGGCGGGCCATTACTACAACGACCGGAAGGACCGCCAATCCGCGCTGCGCTGGTATCAGCAGGCAGCCGACAAGGGGCAGCCGACGGCAATGTATATGGTTGGCCAATATTGGCACTATGGCCTGGGTGTCCCCAAAGACACCAGGCGCGCCTTGCAGTACTACGAACGTGCCGCCAATGAAGGCTTCGCGACGGCAGCCGTGCAGGCGGCAATGATCCACGCCAAGGGAGACGGTGTGCCGAAAGACGAAAGAAAAGCCATGCACTGGCTGCAAGCCGGCGCACCCAGCAAGCCCGCGGCAATCCAGGAGGGCCGTGCCCCTTGACGCTGCATTCCTGCCCTTGCCTGACGCAGCCATGAAGGCCGGCACCAAAGCGATGGACATTGCCGCGCATGGGGTGGCGGCCGTCTGCGTGGCCTGCGGCATGGCGCTGGCCGGTCAGGCCGCCGCCCAGGATGATGTGGCACAAGACGTTCGCCAATGCCGCGAAGACCCGCGTTACCGGGAAATCGCCGGCGCGATGATCGGCGATTGCCTGCTGGAGATCAGCAGCCAGGTCGATGCACAGATCGAGCGCATTCTTGCTCGCTCGGCGCAGGCCTATTGCCATGCGGAAGACCGCGCGCTGCTCGCTCAATCACAGCAAGACTGGCTTGCCTACCGGCAAGGCTGGTGCAAACTGGTTGAAAATTCGCCGGGCAATACGCAGGCCTACGTGAATTCCGCAGCCTGCATGCTGAAAACGGGCCGGGATCGCTTGGCGGGTCTAGTCTATATCGTGGACTACGGCCAGCCCCGTTGTCCTGTGCTTTGAGTCTGGACAGGGTGGGACGCTAGGGTGTCAGGCCAAGTGTGCGGGTTTTTCCCTATTTGCATACGTATGCAAAGCATCAAAAGTGCCGGTCACTTTGCCGACTAACCACTTTTGCAGGGCCAGCCAACCATGATCCGCTATTTGAAGCGCGGCCGAACCGCCGCCGTAAAGACCGACGATGACGCCAAGGTGCGCGCCACCGTCGAAGGCATCATCCGCGACATCGAAACCCGTGGCGACGAAGCCGTGCGCGAGTACAGCCGCACCTTCGACAACTGGGACCCGGCCGACTTTCGTCTGTCGCGCGCCGAGATCGAGGCCGCGCGCAAGCAGCTCTCGCCGCGCGAGATCGAGGACATCGCCTTCGCGCAGAAGCAGGTGCGCAACTTCGCGCAGATCCAGCGCGACTGCATGAAGGATGTCGAGGTCGAAACCTATCCCGGCGTGGTGCTGGGGCACAAGCACATCCCCGTGAACGCGGTGGGCTGCTACATCCCCGGCGGCAAGTACCCCTTGCTGGCGTCCGCCCACATGAGCGTGCTGACTGCCAAGGTGGCCGGCGTGCCGCGCGTCGTGTCCACGGCGCCGCCCTACCAGGGCAAGCCTCATCCGGCCATCGTCACGGCCATGGACATGGCCGGCGCCGACGAGATTCTGGTGCTGGGCGGCGTGCAGGGCGTGGTGGCCATGGCGGTGGGCACGCCCAGCGTGGCGCCCGTGGACATGCTGGTCGGCCCGGGCAACATGTTCGTGGCCGAGGCCAAGCGGCAGTTGTACGGCCGCGTAGGCATCGACCTGTTCGCCGGCCCCACGGAAACGCTGGTGATCGCCGACGACAGCGTGGATGGCGAGCTGTGCGCCGTCGACCTGCTCGGCCAGGCCGAGCACGGCCCGACTTCGCCCGCGGTGCTGCTGACCAATAGCGAGCAACTGGCCAAGGACACGCTGGCCGAAGTCGAGCGTCAACTGGCCATCCTGCCGACGGCCGGCATCGCGGCCAAGAGCTGGGCCGACTGCGGCGAGGTGATCGTGTGCGACACCGATGAGGAAATGCTGCAGGTGGCCGACGAGCTGGCGTTCGAGCATGTGCAGGTGATGACCCGCGACCCGGACTACTTCCTGGACAACATGACCAACTACGGCGCGCTGTTCCTGGGGCCGCGCACCAACGTCAGCTTCGGCGACAAGGTGATCGGCACCAACCACACGCTGCCGACCAACCGCAATGCCCGCTACACCGGCGGCCTGTGGGTGGGCAAGTTCCTGAAGACCTGCACCTACCAGCGCGTGCTGACCGACGCGGCCAGCGCCACGATGGGTGAGTATTGCTCGCGCCTGTGCCACATGGAGAACTTTGCCGGCCATGGCGAGCAGGCCAATATCCGCGTGCGCCGTTACGGCGACCGGCCCGATCTGCCGTGGTACCAGCCCGTCGAGGCCAAGGCATGATGGCGTTGCCGGTCGGACCGAGTTTTCGCGTGGAGGGCCGCCGTGCCCTGGTGACGGGCGGCAGCGGCGGCATCGGGCTGGCAGCGGCCGCGGCCCTGGGCCGCGCGGGGGCGCACGTCACCGTGGCCGCCCGCCGCCCGGCCGAACTTGAGCAGGTCTGCGAAGCCCTGCGTGCCGAGGGGATCGGCTGCGCGGCGCTGGTGCTGGACGTGACGGATTCCGGCGCGGTCGAGCGCGCGGTGGCCAGCGCCGAGCCCTTCGACATCCTGGTGAACAACGCCGGGATGAACCGCCCCAAGCCGCTGGTCGAGCAGTGCGACGAGGACATCGACGCGGTGCTGGACCTGAACGTGAAGGCCGCCTTCTACACCAGCCGCGCCGTGGCGCGCCGGTTGCTGGACGCGGGCCGGCCCGGCTCGATCATCAACGTGTCCTCGCAGATGGGCCATGTGGGCAGCCCCCGCCGGACCTTGTACTGCGCGAGCAAGCATGCGCTGGAAGGCATGACGCGGGCCCTGGCCTGGGAGCTGGGCGCCGGCGGCATCCGCGTGAATACCGTGTGCCCGACCTTCATCGAGACGCCCATGACCGCCGGCATGCTGGCGCAGCCGGGCTTTCGGGATTGGGTGTGCGCGCGCACCGCACTGGGGCGCGTCGGCCGGCTCGAGGAGGTGATGGGCGCCATCGTCTTCCTGGCCAGCGATGCCTCCAGCCTGATGACTGGCAGCGCGCTGATGCTGGATGCGGGATGGACGGCCGCGTGAAGACCTCGCCGCGCGCCCAGGACGTGGCGGACCTCGCGCAGGTCTCGCAATCGGCCGTCAGCCGCACGTTCACGCCTGGCGCCAGCGTATCGGAGCAGACGCGCCGCAAGGTCCTGGCCGCCGCGCAGAAGCTGGGCTATCGCCCCAATGCGCTGGCGCGCAGCCTGATCACGCGGCGCAGCCGCATCGTGGCGCTGGTGATGAGCTACCTGGAAAACCAGTTCTACCCGCTGGTCATCGAGAAGCTCTCGCAGAAGCTCCAGAAAGAGGGCTACCACGTGCTGATGTTCATCGCCGAGGTCGACGAGGCGGCTGACGGCGTGCTGGCCGAGATCCTGCAGTACCAGGTCGACGGCATCGTCATGGCCTCGGCCATGCTCTCGCCGAACATCGCGCGTGGTTGCGCCGAGGTGGGCGTGCCGGTGGTGCAGTTCAACCGCGTCTCCATCCTGGGCGGGCTGGCGCGCTACGCCAGCAGTTCGGTGACCTCGGACAATCATGCCGGCGGGCAATTGGTGGCGCGGCTGCTGGTCGAGCGCGGCTATCGCCGGTTCGGCTTTCTGGCCGGGCTGGAAGATTCTTCCACCAGCATCGAGCGCGAACGCGGCTATCGCGACGCATTGCGCCGGCTGGGGCACGACGTGCATTGCCGCGAAGTGGGGCACTACGACTTCGACCGCGCGCAATCGGCGGTGCGCCGCCTTTTTGCCGGCGAGCCGCCGGATGCGCTGTTCGCCGGCAACGACCACATGGCCATCGCGGCGCTGGATGTGCTGCGCCAGGAGCTGGGCTTGCGCGTTCCCGAGGACGTGGCGGTCGTCGGGTTCGACGATGTGCCCCAGGCCGCCTGGGGCGCCTATCGGCTGACGACGGTGCGCCAGCAGGTCGAGCCGATGGTCGAGGCCACGGTAAGCCTGCTGCGCGAGCAGATGCACGCCGAATTGCGTCCGCGCGATATCGTCGTGCCTTGCGAACTCATCGAACGGGCCACCGTCAGGGCGGCGCCGTGAACGCTTTTTTCCTTTCACGATTTCCACAACCATGAACCGGGTGCGGACCCGGTCTATGACTTCATCTACAGGAGACAACCGCATGCGCAGCACCTTTGTACGTACCCTGATCGCCACCGTGGCGCTCGGCTTTGTGGCCGCCCCGGCCCACGCCCAGGACGGCGCGGGCGCCTGGCCGACCAAGACCATCCGCTATATCGTGCCGTTCTCGCCCGGCGGCGTGTCCGACGGCGTGGCGCGGCTGATGGCCGAGCAACTGAGCGCACGGCTGGGGCAGTCGGTGGTGGTCGAGAACAAGCCGGGCGTGTCGGGCATCATCGGCACGCAACATACCGCCCGCGCCGAGCCCGACGGCTACACCATCATGGGCGGAACCATCACGACCCACGCGGTCAATCCCTTCTTCATCAAGTCGCTGGGCTACGACCCGGTCAAGGACTTTACGCCAGTGGCCTTGGTCGGCATGGTCAGCAACGCGCTGGTGGTCCGGGCCGACAGCCCCTTCGACACGGTGCAGCAGGTGATCGACGCGGCGCGCGCGCAGCCCGACGCGCTGACCTACGGCACGGCCGGCGCAGGCACTTCGCAGCACCTGTCGGGCCAGCTGTTCCAGTCCATCTCGGATACCCGCCTGCGCCAGATCGTCTACAAGGGCGGTTCGCAGGCGATGGTGGACCTGATTGGCGGGCAGATCGACATGGTGTTCGAGACCGTGGCCGCGGCCCGGCCGATGATCGATTCCAAGCGCGTGAAGGTGCTTGGCGTGACGGCGGCCTCGGTGCTGCCCGACCTGCCGCAAGCCAAGCCGCTGGCCGAGCTGGGCCTGCCGGGATTCGAAATGCAGTCGTGGCAGGGCATCTTCGCGCCCGCGGGAACGCCCGCGCCGGTGGTGGATCGCCTGGCGCGCGAGATCGCGGCCGCGGTCCAGGATCCCGAAGTCCGTGCCAAGCTGCTGACGCTGGGCGTGGCGCCCGACGGCCGGGGCTCGGAGGAATTCACGCAGTTCCAGCGCAGCGAGATCGACAAATGGGGCAAGGTGATCCAGGATGCCGGCATCCAGGCCGATTGATCCTGCCCTGCCTGGCTATATGGAGACATACATGAGCGATACCCGTTTTCCCCTGGATGGCCGGCTGCCCGGCATGCTGCGTAGCGGCAAGCCGCTGCGGGCCGTGTTCAACGGCCTGCCCAGCCCCGCCATCGTCGAGATGTGCGCGTTTGCCGGCTTCGATTTCATCATCCTGGACAACGAGCATGGCAGCGCCGACCTGGGCGCGACCGAGCACATGCTGCGCGCGGCTCGCGCCGCGGGCATCGTGCCGGTGGTGCGCTGCTTCGAGCACGACCTGCCGCGCATCCTGGACATGGGCGCGAGCGCCGTGCAGGTGCCCATGGTGCAAAGCGCGCAGCAGGCGCGGCGGCTGGTGGACATGGTCCGCTATCCGCCGCTGGGGCGGCGGGGCAGCGCGTTCAGCACGCGGGCGGCGGGCTATGGGGCGTTCGGCGGCGCGGCGCACACCCAGCGCAGCAACGAGGGCATCGCCTTCATTCCCATGGTGGAGACGCCGGAGGCGATCGCCGCGGCCGCGGAAATCGCCGCCGTGGACGGCGTGGATGCGGTGTTCATCGGCCCCAACGACCTGGCCCACGCCATGGGCCACGGCAGCGACTGGAACGCCGAGCCGGTGCAGCAGGCCATCGCGCAAGGCCTGAAGGCCATCGCGGCGGCCGGCAAGTGCCCGGGCATCATCGCGCTGACGCCGGCCGACGAGCAGAAATACGGCGCCCTGGGCGCGCGGTACTTCGCCAATGTGTCGACCAGCATCATCACGAGGGCGCTGGCCCAGGCGGCGTCGGCGGGCAGGGAGGCGTCGTTGCGCTATTGAAGCGGGGCACGCTGTCCGGGCCACGAGGCGGCAGGGCCAGGACGTGGTAAAAGCTCATCACCCCGGCGCGTGTGCGCCGCGGGCAACAGCCGATTCCTTCAGGCCTAACGCATGCACATCTGGGTTGACGCCGACGCCTGCCCCGCGGTGATCAAGGACATCCTGTATCGCGCGGCGCAGCGCTGGCAGCGGCCGCTGACGCTGGTGGCCAACCAGATGCTGCGCACGCCGCCGTCGCCGCTGATCCGCGCCGTCCAGGTGCCGCGCGGCTTCGACGTGGCCGACGACTACATCGTCGAGCACGCGAACGCGGGCGACCTGGTCATCACCGGCGACATTCCCCTGGCGGCCCAGGTGCTGGAGAAGCAGGCGCTGGTGCTCAGCCCGCGCGGCGAGCGCTATACCGACGACACCATACGAGAGCGCCTGTCGATGCGCGATATGATGGAAGAGCTGCGCAGCGCCGGCGTGGATACGGGCGGCCCCTCGGCGCTCAGCCAGGCGGATCGGCGCGCCTTCGCCAATGCGCTGGACCGGCTGATGGCCGCCCGTCGCCCCTGATTCAGCTTCGTTCCTGTTGCCGGAGCCGTCCATGGAATTCGTGATTCCCAATCCCGCAAACCTGGCGCTGTTCGTCAGCGCCGCGCTGGTGTTGCTTGTGATTCCCGGCCCGTCGGTGCTGTACATCGTTGCGCAGTCGATCGAGCAGGGCCGCCGAGCCGGGCTGGTGTCGGACCTGGGCATCCATACCGCGACGCTGGTGCACGTGGGGGCCGCCGCGCTGGGCTTGTCGGCCCTGCTGGCGTCCTCGGCGCTGGCGTTCGGCATCGTCAAGTACGCCGGCGCAGCCTATCTCGTGTGGCTGGGCCTGAAAAAGCTCTGCACGCCGCCAACGCCGGCCGCCATCGACGCCGCACCGCGGCGGCGGCGCTACGCGCGCCTGTATCGGGACGGCTTCATCGTGAATCTGCTCAACCCCAAGACCGCCTTGTTTTTCCTGGCGTTCCTGCCGCAGTTCGTCGACGTCGGGCGTGGTCACGTGGCCATGCAGATCGTTTTCCTGGGCTTGCTGTTCACCGCGCTCGGGCTGGTCAGCGACGCCTGTTATGCGCTGGCGGCCAGCGCGGCGGGGCGATGGCTGCGGCAAAGCCGCGGCTATCTGGCCGCCGAGCGTTATCTGGGCGGGGCGTTGCTGATCGGCCTGGGGATCACGGCGGCGTTCACGGGTAGCAGCAAGAAATAGATCACGTTATGTCGCTGGCGTGGTGTTGATGCGATGGGCCGCTGGGGGGCGGTCAGGTCTGCGTTCAGGTTGCCGTGATGTGTGCGAGCTTGTTGGGGTTGTGTTGCGCTGGCACCTGCGGGATGCGCTGGTCGTTGGTTTCGTAGGATTGCACGGACTTCAGGCGGCCGTCGATGAAAAACGCGGCAAGGCCGGTTGGCCGTTGACCTTGGCTACCTTCACGCGCGGCGCCTCGCTAAAGCGGCGCTTGCAGGTATAGAAGAGCTGCGGCAGGCGCTTGCCGCCGACCAGCGGGGCAACGCTAAGGGCCTTGGTTGCTACGCTGACATCATGGATCGAGCCAATCGTGCGCATGTGGCGGTTCTCCAAATCCCGGAGGGTGTCATTCCTATTGTTGCGTGAAAGCCGCATGAAGCTTGGGCTTTTCGGTTTTTCGTATGAACGCATACCCCCAAAACTACCCCTCAAAGACTTGGCTTCTCTTGGACGGATTTGGACGCAAAGAGCAGACGTGCTGATACCGGACGGGATGAGATAACGCGCTCTATGCTGAACCCAAAAAGATGTCTCATGAGAGTGCCGAGGGGACTGCGTTCTGCAAGCAGCCCGTAACCTGCCCTGGGAGCTTTCCCCAGTCACAAACGTATCGTTGACTCTCACTTTCGAGCCGTTGGGATCGTTCTGCACGTTGTAGCAGAATGACCGCTCCCGACCCACAGCGGTCGTAGGCTAAACAGTCTGTCCGGAAGTGGACGTTCAACGTTCTTGAGAGCGCCGCGTGCCGTCGCGACAGATCAGAAGTAATATCAGACAACTCGGCAGAGTCAGATACAATTTGAAATGTGGTCAGATAACGAAACGACCGTCGACTACTTGAATTTTGGTGTCGTAGCGGACGCGTGCGCGAAACTCCTCCAACAAGCGAACGGCACACCGATTTCGGTCGGCGTCTCTGGCGGCTGGGGTGTCGGCAAGACCTCGTTGGTCAGGATGATTGAAGGCCGGCTGAAACAAGCCGATGCCCCGGGGACCAACACCTACGTCATTGTCACGTTCAACCCGTGGCTTTACCAGGACTTCGAGGGTGCCCGAGGTGCGCTGCTGCAGCTGGTTGGCGATGAGGTCCTGCGGCTGGCGGCCAAGAACGAGCCCCTGCTAAAGAAGGCGAAGCGCCTCCTCAAGCGCATCAACTTCCTTCGCCTCGCGCAGATGGGTGGTGAAGCCGCCGTGACGCTTTACACAGGTGTGCCTGTCGGCAGCATCGGCTCCGCGGTCATGAAGGCTGCTGGGTTCTTCGGAGTTGGCGGGGACGGCGACGCGAAGGAGTCGGGCGACGGAGAAGGCGAGAAGAAGGAAACGGGCACCGACAAGGGGATGCCCAATGATCTGCTCAAGCCCGCAGAGCCGGTCTCATTGCCCAATGAGATTCAGGCGTTCCGCAATGCCCTCGAAGAACTGCTCGAAGAGCTGAAGGTCACGTTGGTCGTCTTCGTGGACGACCTAGACCGCTGCCTGCCCAAGACCGCCATTTCCACGCTGGAATCGATTCGCCTCCTCCTCTTCCTCAAGCGCAGCGCGTTCGTGGTGGCGGCCGATAACGAGTTCATTCGAGGCGCGGTGCGGGTGCACTTCGAAGGGACCGGCATCTCGAGCGAAGTTGCAACGAACTACTTCGACAAGCTCATCCAGGTTCCGCTGCACGTTCCGCGACTCGGTATCAATGAAGCAAAGGCATACCTAGCCTTGCTGTTGATGGAGCGTGCCCATGCTGACGGCGTTTTCGAAAAGGTCGGATTCGACGCAGCAAAGGAAGCTATCCCAAAGCGCCTGCAAAGCAGCTGGAAAGGTGACGCCGTCACGTCCGAATTCTTGCAAAGCCTTGTCGGCTTGGGCAACACAGCCATGCTCGAGTTGATGCAACTTGCTGAAGGGTTGGCTCCGCTGCTTACCCAGTCGAGCGCCGTAAACGCGAACCCGCGGCTGATGAAGCGATTTCTGAACACGGTCTACCTCCGGTCGGCCTTAGCTGCCCCGCAGGGCATCGACCTCGACATCCCTTCTCTTGCAAAGTGGCACCTTGTCGAACGATGCGACGAGACGCTGGCCAACGCCCTGGCTGCAAGGGTCTCGGCGGAAGCTGACGGGCGAGTGACAGTCTTGCGTGAAGCGGAAGCCGCGGCGGCGGCCGGCACGCCCCTCCCCGAGCCTTTCAAGGATGACCCCTTTTCGTGCGAATGGCTGCAGCTCAAACCGCCGCTCGGTAACGTAGACCTCCGCCCCCTACTGCACTTGAGCAGGGATACGGCGACTCGGGACTTTGGCGCGGACAACATGACCGACCAAGGGCGAGCGTTGCGCGACGCCCTGGTCGCTGCAACTGCATCGAACGCACCGCTCACAGAGGCCATCCGAGCCGCTGGCGCCATCCAGGCAGGGATGGCCATGGGCAAAGCTTGGCAGCTGAAGGCCGCGATGCGGACGTGGCGCTCGGGTGAGGACGTCGTTCCGCTCATCGAGCCCTGTAAGGTTTACCCGGAGCTGGCTGCCCAGGCTGCGGCACTCTTGGCAGAAGCACCGGTCGGGAAAGTTGGTCCTGGCGTCGTCCCCCTCCTGTACTCGCAGACGTGGGCACGCCCCACCCTCGAGAAGTGGGAGGCAGACTCTTCGGTGGAGAAACCCACTAAGGCGGCCATCCAGCAGGCGAAGCGGGGGACCCGATAGTGGGAACCTCAACGTCAAGCTCCGGCGGCAAAGCCGGCTCGCCGTTTGACCCGGAATGGCTGACGCCAGAACCGGCGCCTGCCGGCGGCGACGATGCCGCCGACGGCTCAGGCGATGGTGGCGACCCCGAGCCTGCTGACACGGGCACCGAAGCCGGAGCCGAGGGGCCCGCCGCAGCCGGCGAGCGAGCGGCGCCGGATGAGGCTTTCGCGCCCAGTCGCCGGTTCGCCGACGCGCGTTCCAAGATGTCCGCCGCTCTTGGCGGTGGCGGACGCGACTCGTTGCGCGCCGCGGCCAAGAGCATGGTTACCAAGGGCATGGGCGGTGCGCGGCGCGCGGCTTCCACCATGCGAGGCACGGCTCAGGGCGCAGGTGCCCTGGGGCAGTTCTTGGCGTCCGCCCGCGATGGGTCTGACCCGCAGGTTGTTGACTGGGTAAATCGAACACGCGCTGCGAGTCTCGCTGCTGACGACCTCATCCTGGAACTGGTCAAGGAGGTCATGCCCGATACAGGCAGCGTGGACGACGAATCGCTGCGCAACGCCGCAGCCGAGGCGCTTGGGTTGCTCTACGAACTCAATCCCGACATCGACGTCTTCAACCTCACGGATGCGCAGATTCACGATGTCATGGCCATCACCATCGCCAACGATGTCTGCAATCGAATGGACCTACAGCTTGGTCAAACCTACGAGCGGCTGAGGCACGACCCGCAACAAGTCCAGCTCTTTCGGAAGGATGTGCGGGAGTACGTGCAATCGGAAGTTCGTGTCGTCATGGAGCAGCTCGGTGGAACGGGGCTGGACCCCAAGCGGCTCGCCCGTGACGTTCTGCGGTCGGCAATGGAGGTGTTCGCATCATGACGAAGGTGCTATGCACGTCGGTCGACCACTTGCCCGCGACACTCGCAGACGGCGAGCGCGCGTTCACGCTCTTCAAGAGTGCCAAGCGCGCCGGAGTTGGGACCATCGCGCAGGGCTGGCGTGGGTCGTTGAAGCGCAAGGGATTCGCTCCAAGCGCTCAGGCTTGGGATTTCGTGCAGTTCTGTTTGTCGGTTTGCGCAGCCGACCTTTGCTGCTTGCGGAACACCAGTGCGGACGGCTGGACTCGGACCATCGAACTCACGGTCGGCTTGCATGAACCCCTTCGGTGGGCGCCTTGGAAGGCCCACGTCGAACGGATGTTGAAGGTTCTGACGGGGGACTATTGGACGCTTCACTTCGTCGAGGGCGGGGTTGCGCCTCCGAACGGTAGACCCCAGCCGTTGGCCCACGATTGCATCTCGCTTCTGTCGGGCGGTCTGGACAGCCTTGTTGGGGGCATCGACCTGGTGACCCGTGGGCGACGGCCGGCGTTCGTCTCGCAGTTGGCCCACGAGGATTCCGAGCGCCAACGCCGGTACGCCACGCTCCTCGGCGGTGGGGCCACTCACATGCAGTGGAGCCATGGCATCAACTTTACCGGCAGTCGGGAGCCCTCGACGCGCGGTCGGTCTTTGGCGTTCTACGGGTTCGCCGTGATCGCGGCATCCAAGATTGCCGGCCAGCCCGTGCAGGTGTTTGTCCCCGAGAACGGCTTCATCTGCGTCAATCCGCCCCTCGTCCCTGGGCGAGTCTCCAGCCTAAGCACGCGCACGACGCACCCGCTGTTCATAGCAATGCTGCAGGAGTTGCTCGAAGTGCTGGGCATCGGCGTACGGCTCGAGCTGCCGTACCGGTTCAAGACGAAGGGCGAAATGCTGCGCGAATGCACGAACCAGACGTTGCTTAATACCGTTTCCTCAGATTCCACGAGCTGCGGACGGTACCGAACCTACAACCGAACGCACTGTGGCCGCTGTGTTCCTTGCATGATTCGACGAGCAGCGTTTCTCGCCTGGGGCCATGGCCGCGACAGGACTACCTATGCCTTCCCCTCGCTAGCCGGTTCTGACAAGTCCAGCGGCCCGGACGACCCTATGGCGGCAGCACTGGCTGTATTGTCGGTGCGTGAACAGGGGTTGGACCGCTTCCTTGGCGCCACGCTCGCGTTTGCTGCGCCTGGTGAGCGTGGTTCATATCGGCGGGTGCTCCAAGCTGGTTTTGGTGAACTGGAGGCGTTGCTCCAAGCGGAGGGACTCCTGTGATGGACTTTCACTGCCACCTCGACCTCTACCCTAGTGCGAGGGAGGTCTACCGCGAGGCCGCTCGCCGCAATAAGTTCACCTGGTTGGTGACCACGAGTCCTAAGGCATTTGCGGCGACGTCGCGAACGCTGGCGCCGTTGCCCTCAGTGCTCATCACACCCGGGCTCCATCCCGAAATTGCCCACGAGCGCGCAGCAGAACTAGACCTGCTACTGGAACAGATTGCTGGCGTCAAGGCGGTCGGTGAGGTGGGCCTTGATGGGTCACCTCGTTTCAAAGCCCACTACGAAGTCCAGCGCAAGATTTTCGGCGCGGTCATCGCCCGGTGCGCGGAGTTGGGAGGCAGAACGCTCAGTGTCCATTCCCGCCGCGCAGTCAGGGACGTATTGGCGGAGTTCGAGCGGCATCCGAACTTCGGCACGGCCGTCATGCACTGGTTTTCCGGAAGCACATCTGAACTGAAGGACGCCGCGGCGCACGGGTGTTGGTTCAGCATCGGGCCGGCGATGTTCGAATCTGCGAATGGCCGGGCCTTGGCGGCAGCGATGCCGCAAGACCGCGTTGTGCCAGAAAGCGATGGTCCCTTTGCCAAGGTTGGGGGCAAATCAATCTTGCCTTGGAACACGTCCCAGACTGCCGAGGGCCTTGCTTCGCTGTGGGCGACATCCTCCGATGAAGCGGCGGAAATGCTTGCTCGAAATGGACAGGCGCTTCTTTATCTCATGGGCCAACGGTAAGGAAGTGCGCCACCATCACGACTGCTGACTGTAAGCAGATACTCGTGAAAGTCCGTTCTTGGCCGACTCGTGACACTCACCGACTTGGTCCAGCAACCGTGCGGCGCGCAACACAGGAGGGGAGGCGGTTTCATGGCTGATTAAGCACTGCATTTTCATACAGCATGCGCGCCGTCAAGCGACGGCTACAAGCCCTTTCCGCGTTTTATCGTGCCAGTTTAGACCGCACGCGCCAGATATGGCCTGCGGCTTGGTGCGGTCTACATTACGTTAGGCGTCACAAGCCACATGTCACTTCCAACTGCCGTCTTCCTCGACACCAGCGTCCTAGCTGGTCAGCAATACAACTTTTCGTCGGCCGCTCTGACGACATTTATCCCGCTGGCCAAGAAACATGATCTAAAGCTACTCCTGCCTGAGGCAACAGAGAGCGAGGTAGTGCGGCAAATCCGAGAGCGCTCACAGGAAGCACTAAAAGCGCTTGAAGATGCACGACGCAGGGCACCATTCTTGTCAAAGTGGAAGCACTTCCCGCCAAAGCAAACTTCATACATGACGGACTGGGAAGTCATGCGGATCGCTAAGACGGAATGGGAAGAGTTCTTGAAGAACTTCAATCTCATCAAGCTCGACTACAGCGGCGTCAACTTGAAGGCGGTGATGCACTGGTATGACCGCATAACCCCTCCCTTTCGGGAGGGAAAGAAGCGAAAGGAGTTCCCTGACGCCTTCGCAATTGCAATCATCGAAGCACACGCACGCAAAACAGGGGACACCATCGCTGTTGTGTCTGAAGACAGTGACATGAAGCTTGCGTGCGACCGATTCTCTTCGCTTCTGTACTTCAAATCACTTCCCACGCTAACTGAGCTGCTGCTTAGTGATAGCAAGAAGCTCGACAAGATCCGCGAGTCTCTCCTCAATGACCTGAGCACAATCGAAGAGGCCGCCACCGAAGCAGCTGATGAGCTTGACTACTACCACTCAGACCGCGAGTACAAAGTGAAGCGGACAAAGCTTCATGGCGTCTCTGTCGACGATGTTCGTGTGGTCGGAATTGGGGCCGGTGAATGCACCATCACCTTTGATTGCGAACTGGAAGCAGAGCACCTGTTGGAATGGAACGAGTGGGATCACTACGGCGACGACTATCACGAAGAAGAAGCCTGGGTGATCGAAAGCTCACCGCTCTCTGGTACGGCAAAGGTCACGCTTGACCCTAAAACGGGTGCCATTTCCGATGTGTCTTACTTCGATCTGGAAACAGGTGATATTGAGATCAATGAGAATCCAAGGCGGAGATGGTGACGCCTAACTCTTCCATCGAGAGGCCAGGCCAGGCCCGGCTTGCCGGGCCTGGCCTCTCATGTCAAACGTTGAGTGTCTGCTTCTTGACTCCATCAGCGACGGCTCATGGCCGGAAGCGGTCTTTGCCGAGAGCTGTTTCCCGCGTGGACCTCTCCGACACGCCCCCGGCAGCGAGCCGTTCCGCAAGAACTTGCAGGTTCCCAATCATCCCTCCGCCGGCCGGCACTGGCTAAGCCTGATGGCCACCCTGAGACAAAAAAAGATGACTTTTGCAGAGTGCCGGGAATCCCCGGCACTCTGCAAGCAGTCCGCAGCCTGCCTCGGACTCTCCCATCAATCCGGCGGCAGCCCGCACTCCTCCCGCCACTCATTCATCACGTCATACCTGATGGCATAGCCGACTCTTTGAGCCTCCTCGATTCTGGCATCCAGGCAGGCTTGGCCTTTGCTGCTGGCAGAGGATCGCGCCGGCTGCGGGGCTGGCTGAGCCTGCGCGGCTGACGATTCCGCCGTCCGCCCGAACGAATAGGCGTAGGTCCCCAGGTTCGTGACCACGGTGACCTCCTTCACGCTGCACATGTGCGCGAAGAGCTTGACGCCGTCCCCGAACTTGAAGGCCAGGGGCAAGGGGTAGATGCCGCCCAGCTTGACGTTCTTGCAGTTGCCCCGGTTCACATTGAAGCCGGTTAGCACGACCTCGTTGGCCACGGACTCAAGCAGAACGATGGGAACGCCCTGCTCGGTATACAGCGAGACATCGAAAGGCGCTTCGTCCGCGAACGACAACGCGCAAACACCCGCCAAACCGATGGCAAGCAGGGTTTGTTGGATTTTCATGATTGGTACTTCCATGTGAGTGAAAGGGAGGGTCAATTCTTGAGGGCATCGGCCTTTCCCTGCATCCGCCGCGCCTTCACTTGATCGCCGCGCAGCATGATGAAGGTGATGATCGGGGTGAGGACGAGCGACAGAAAAAGCCACCATAGGGTGCTGCGGCCCATGCGTTTTGCCTTGATGCCAACGACGGCGAACATAGCCATATAGGCAATGAAGAGAGGCAGGACGATGATCACGGCCTACTTTCCCTTTGTGGCGTGCAGGAGCAGGAAGCCCAGGACCGGAGAGGCAACCAGCGAGATGAGCAGCCAGAGCAGGAAGCTGCGGCCGGAGGACTTGGCGGCGAGGCCGACGACGATGGCCAAGAAAAACCAGAGGATGAGCAGGGGAAATGCTTTCATAGGTGGTGAGTTTTCATTTTCAGGGTGAACGCGGGGAATGTAAGCACAGAAATGTCGACTTAATGGGTCGAATAACAACCCAAAAAGCACTTCATCTCATAAAGCTGATGCCCAACCATTCCAGTCGGTGTTTGGAGGGCATATGCCAGGAACAGAGGAAAGGCGCTTGGCCGAGGGAGTGGGCCGGGCCATTGCGAAGCGCCGGGGGGCCTGCGGGTTGACCCAGGAACAGGTGGCCGAGCACCTGGGCATCGGCGTGGAAGCCGTATCGCGCATGGAGCGCGGGGTGGCGCTGCCCACCGTGGTGCGCCTGGGCGAGCTGGCCGAGATCTTCGGCTGCAATATTGCTGATCTCGTCACGGAGACGAGTTCCCGAGCTTCCGACCAGGCCCATCACCTGGCGCAGTTGCTCGCCCGGATGGGCAGTGCCGACCGGGCGATGGTGGTGGACATCGTCGAAACCTTGGCTAGCCGCCTGGGCAAGGGGAAGTAGCAACCACGTTGCGCCTTCGGCGTGCCGCCGCCCAAGGGCCGGCCCGTCAACAGGCTAGCCGCTGCCCGATGCCGCCCACGCACCTTCCACGAGGATGATGGTGGTCGTGGCCCGGTTCGCCTCGGTGGTGATCCAGATGGCCGTTGCCTCCGCGAGTCTATAGCGGGACTGGACGCGCAGACCAAGTAGCAGGGCCAACTCGTTTTGCAGCACATCCTCGGGCGGGATGTCGCCCCAGTCGCCATGAATGTGCCGGGACAGCAGCCAGACACCTTCCACGCCCGCTGCCTCCAGCGCGACCGTGGCCGCTCCGGTGATGAGCACCTTTCCTGGGAAGAGGCGCTGCCCTGGCCTGGGTTTTTCAATGCCATGTGACATGGTGGTTCTCCAAAAAGAAAAAGCCCAGCGGGTTGCGCTGGGCCTTGGGGTTGGGTGAAAGGGAAGCATCAGGGAGCTTCTCCTGTCTTGGCCTTGAGCTTGGCTGCAAGGCTCGCCTTGGTTGGCGGCATGACGGAAATTTCCTTGACCGCTGACACGGGCTGATCCTCCGGAAAGAACTCCTCCACCACCGCAGGCACATCCTCCACCGACTCCTCGAACGCGCCATTGGCAAAGCCCTGGCGGGCGGCCTCATCGAGCGCCGCCTGGTCAAAGCCCGCCGCCTTGCGCCGTTCGTCCAGCTCCCGCGCTTCCTTGATCGCCTGTTCCAGCGTCATGCCATTGGCCGGGATCAGGTCCACGTAGTAGATCGGGGTGCGGTAGCTCTGCGTGGTGGACTTGCCGCGCAGGCGCAGCTCCAGCGGCATGCAGGCCAGCAGCCCGCCCGAGACCGCGTGGTAGTAGCGCATGCGCGCCGCCAGCGTCCGGATCGAGTTGTAGGAGGTCGTCCTCAGCACGAAGCAGCCAAGCTGGTCCAGGCCGATGATGGCGTACAGCCGCCCGTAGGGCTTGCACTCCCGGTTGTGAAACCCGCAGTGGTCCGGGTCGTAGCACGGCAGCGTCTGCATGCCCTCGTCGGTGTCGCGGCGGCAGGTCTCGCCGTTGCCCACGCAGACGAGCCGGCCGTCCTCCCGGTCGAAGTAGGAATACTCAGCCCGCAGGTTCAGGTCCGGGTCGTTGAAAGGCAGCATGACACTGAGGCTTCGCAGCTTGTCGCCCCCGTGCAGCCGGCGCTGGGTTTCGTCCTGGGGGTGCAGCAGCCAGCCGTCGTGAGTCTGGACTTGGGTTGTCAACGTGAACTGGTCGTCGCGTTCGGGCAGGCGCTTGCCGTTCCTCTCGACGACGCGCCCGATGCTGATGCGGCCTACCACTGGCGGGGTGATTGCGAGCCCCTTGAGCATGGCGTTCTCCTGTGAATCGATAAAGACTGTCAATCCCGGATCAGGAATCGACGGGTGCCGGGTTTGGTAATGGCGTATTCCGCGACCAGCTCGGGATGGTTCAAGAGCAGCAGATCGGTGTTGATCGTCGTGCTGTCCTGGCTGCGCCGAAACAGCACTCGCCCTGTCTCGAACCGCGCCTCAGACGCATCGCCCATCGCTTGCTGCAATTGCTGCTTGAGCGTTTCTGCCAGGGCTTCCTTGGCCTTGATGTCGGCCTTGACATTGACCAGGTCGGCGAAGGTGGCAGACAGGTTCCTGTCGTCGCTGAAATCCACCGCGCTGGAATTGCCGGGATACAGCACGCGCAGGGCGCGGTCCGCCGATTCGGAGCCGTCGGCAGGCGGCGGGGTGTCGCGGGTGACGTACTCCCAGAAACGGGCCTCCAGGGTGATGAGGCGGGAGATCAGGTCGTCGTCGCGCTGGATGCGGTGGACCTCCAGCCGCTGGCCGCAGATGAGCACGGCCACATGCGCGGCCTGCTTGCCCGTGACGGCGAGCTGATGCTGTACCTGGAGCTGTACGTATTCGGGCACGCCGTCTTGCCAGAGCTTCGCGCCAAACTCCCCCGCCGTCTTGCATTCCAGGATCTGCACCAGGGGCGAGCCGACGACTTCGCGGTCCAGGTTGGCGAGCATGAAGGGGAATTGCGGGTGTTGCAGGACGGCGTTGACCTTGCGCACCTTGTTGCCCGTCTGCTTGGTGTAGGAAGCCGCCACGATAGGTTCCAGCATGGTGCCCCAGTACACCGGATGGGTCGTGTCGTCCGGGTCGGGCTTGGGCAGGCCGGCGTCGCGTCCGGTTTTCTCCATCCACAGTTCAAGCTGCGATTTGTACGGACTCAGGCCCACGGCCGCTGCGGCGTCGGAGCCGCCGATGCCGGTCTTGCGCACTTCCAGCCAGTCGGCGCGCTCGATCTTACGGGTGTCGATCAGGCGCAGAGCGGGCCGGGTGTCGCTCTGGCGTTTAGGTAATGCCATGATGAAACCTCCAGAATGAAGAAACCCGGCCAGCGCATGGGCGCTGCCGGGCTTCATGGGTGATGTGGGGATGGGGTCGAAAAGCTCGCGGTGCTGGTTCACGCCACCAGCTTCAGGGCTTCGTCCCAGGCCTTCTGCTTGATGGCGGCGCCCGCACCAAACCAGGCTGCGTCCAGACGGTGGTCGTTGGAACGGGCGCGGCGGTGGTGGTCGATGTACTCGGTGATGCTGTTGAGCAGCCCCCAGGCCGTGCCGGAGGCCGAAGCCATTTCGGAACCCTTGCCGCGACCGGCATAAAGCTCCTGCACGGTCTTCATGGCCCGATCGTTGACAGCGGTGGGGATGCCATCGGCCTGCGGGTTGACCGGGTAGGTCAGCACCCGCTTGAGGAAGGCTTCCACGGCATCATCCTTCACCTTGCATTCGGCCAGGGCTTTCATGCGGGCGAGGAAGGCGTCCCAGGACGAGATGGCGATGCCGAGCTGGCGCTTGACGGCCTGCGGGTCGAACTGGCTGCGGTGGCCGACCTTGACCGCGCCCGCGGCGTCGCCCAGGGCAATGGCCAGAGTGTTGTTGCAGACCACGCGGACACTGGTGAACTGCGCCGTGGTCGCCAGGGTGCCGTCGCAGGCCGTGGCGAGCAGCAGGTAGCCATTCACCTTGTCGCGGCCCTTGAGGCAGGCGGATTGGCCGGTTTTGGCCAGCGCCCACAGCTTGCGGCCTTCCTTGAGCACCCCAGCCGTCTCCAGCTCGTAGCCGCCCGCTTCCACCAGGTCACGGTAGAACTCGATGACCTCGCGCGGCTGCACGACATTGAAGCGGCGGGACACGACCGACAGCGGGGCCTTGGTGTCCGAGCGGTACAGGACTTTCTGGTCAGGGAAGGCGTGGATGGAGCCGATATTGTCGCTGCCGGCGACATAGCGCACGTCGGCCTTCTCGATGGTCCAGTCCATACCGGCTTCGCGCTGCCAGACTTCGAGCGGCTGGCCGGGGGTGAGCGGATTGCCCAGGCCGTGCCAGGGCTGTTGGCCGACATAGGCCATGGTTTGTACGAGATGCATGGTTGCTCCTTGGATAGGGAAATGACGGGAACGGACAGCACAAACGCCTACGGCCCCGAAGGGCCGTAGGCTGTGCGTGGGAAGAGAAACAGGGATGGGCGTCTAACTGTGCGCCAGATGCCGCTTGCCGAAGGTATGGCCGCAGGCTTGGCACGCGTAGTTGTCGAGCAAGGTGTCATCGACCTGCTCGCCGATGGCCGCGCCAGCAGCGCCGCCCGCGGCGCCGCCGATTAGCGCGCCCATGAGCGCACCGGCCAGGCCGCCGAAGAGCGAGCCGACCGGCCCGGCAACCATGCCGAGCGCCGCGCCGGTTTGCGCGCCGCCCAGGGCTGTGGCTGCGCTACCGGCTGCGCCGGCGGTAGTGCCTACGACCGCGCCGGTCTTGCGGCCGTAGTCGAGGGTGGTGATGTGCTGCGAGTCGCAGCGGGGGCAGGAAAGGGGCATATCGACCTCGTGAAAGGCACACGGGGGGTGTGCTCGGGGAGGTGATATGTGGGTGAGAAATTCTAGGGTGGTGGCACGCAAGGGAAAAGTTCAAGATTTCTTGTCGCACAGTCTGGCCTTGCTGGCCGCCCTGGGAAGAACCGCCAACCGTAACGATCCTGGACATACGTTCCATTGGGCCGTACCCCGTCTTTACACAACATATTCGTTGTGTAAAATACTGTTATGCCATCCAGCACCATCATCTCTACAGACCGCCAAGCGCGGGAAATCGAGGCCGAAATCCACGAGATTACGCAGGCCCTCTCGACCGAACGCACCCTGAAATCTATCATTGACGGACTGCCTAGAGAAGTCATTGACGGCATCCGCCGCTCTCTCAACACTGAAAAACGCGAACTGGGTGAAATGCTCGCAGCCTATTCCCAGGCCAAGAGCGGAAACGTCGAGCCGATGAAGCAAAGAGCCGGAACCGACTTGGGCGACATCCTAATCGTGGCCCGTCTTGCCCAAGGATGGACGCAAAAGGATCTGGCTAGAAAGCTGGGCTTGCAAGAACAGGCCATTCAGCGGTGGGAGGCCGAAAGGTATCGATCCATCAGCCTCGCGGGTTACATGAAGGTGGCCTACGCGTTGTCGTTGAATTTTTCCGTGGATTACTTGAGCCCTGAAGCCTCCAAGTGGATGCCCACCTATGAAATCAATCCCGCTGAGGCACAGAAAATCCTCAAACATGCCAGGGAGCATGGCTGGCTAGATGAACCCGATTCCGATGAAAAAGGCATCAAGCGCCTGATTCAGTACGTCTCCGAACACGTCAGCAAACATGGCACACCCTCATTGCTGCGGACAGGAATCAATGTCAAGGACTACTCCGAGAGTTGGGTACTGCTCTCATGGAAAGCCCATGTCACCCGCCGTGCTGAAGAAATTATCAAGCGCGAGAAATCCAAATACCGCCCACTCGATCTTTCCTGGCTTAAACAACTTCCGAAATTAAGCCAAGCCGCTGACGGCCCTTTGCAGGCCCAGGCGCTATTGAAGCAACACGGCATCATTCTTATCGTCGAAAGAAACATCCCAGGCATGGGCGTCGATGGCGCGTCATTTCTAGTGGACGAAATTCCGGTCATTGGTCTTACTCTGAACAAAGACACTATCGACAATTTCTGGTTCACGCTCATGCATGAAGTCGGACACGTGATCCTGCACTACCGAACCGGTTTGGCTTCTGGCTTCTTTGACGACATTGACCACGACGCAGTCGATGAGTTTGAGCAAGAGGCAAATAACTTTGCCTCCAATCTGCTCATCCCTGAAGAAATTTGGGTACGCTCGCCGGCCCGCATCGCTAAGACTGCCGCCCCTATTGAAAGCCTTGCAAAACAACTAGGTATTTCACCCGCCATCATCTACGGTCGAATCCGATTCGAAAGAAGAAACTATGCCATCTTCTCGGATAAGATAGGCCGCGGGGCGATACGTAAACTTTTCCTAGCACAGCAGGAGGCGCAACATGCCTGAGCGCAAGAAAATCGTCTATAGTCCTGCCCTTCGTATGAAAAAGGGTGAATTAGAAGGGCTGCGCGAGCTTAGGCCAGATGTTGCCGCCTGCATACTTCCCCGCCTGATCGTTCCACCTGCCAGTGAGCGAAAAAGTAGCAGCCAGGAAGAATTATTCGACCTTGGTGATGAATGCCCTGATGTCGGTGGAATCCTCAGAAAATACTGGCCATGCCGTAATGTGCTGATAGACATCACCTACCTGATCGAAGAACTTGGCACTGACAACCTTTCCAGTTGGTTGCCAACATTATTTACCATAGCACGAAGCCTAGATGTCGCAGCAGTTCCCTGCATCCATCTGACCGATCTGGAAAAAATTGACGCTGCGGCCTTTAGGCGAACCATCGACAGTGGTGCAGAGTTGAAACTGGGTCTTTGCATTTTGTCGGGTACGATGGCAGATGTAGGCCTTCAAACGCGAATTGAAACTGCACTGATTGCACTTGGCATAGCAATGACAGACTGCGTTGTCATTGTGGATTTTGCCGATTCTGATCTTTCCGACCCCGATCTTGTCGCCCCGGTTATCCAAGGTGCCCTTGAGCAATTACAAGAAATTGGCCAGTGGCAGCGCATCATCTACCAAGGCACACATTACCCTGACAAGAATCCGGCGGAACCTAATCAAACCGTAATCTGGCCGCGTAATGAATGGCGGGCTTGGAAAACGGCGGTAAGATTTGACCCGACAACAGCGGAGCATTTTGCTTATGGAGACTATGCCGCCGACTGCGCCAGAATAAAGTTTGGGGATCAGGGAGGGCGACCTATCCCTCATCTACGGTACACCACCGAATCCAACTGGCTTGTGGTTCGTGCTGAGGACACAGGTGATCAGGCTACTCTCATGAAAAATGTCTGCGAACGAGTTATAGCGAATGCCCGGTTCTCAGGCGCGTCTTTTTCCGAAGCTGATGAACGTATCCACGACATTGCTCATGGTGCTGCGGGAAAAACCGGAAGCGCCACAACCTGGCGCCAGTGGAACACCACACATCACATCACCCGTGTCGTGGCAGATGTCGCAAAGGTACGGGGCATCACGATTAGCAAAAAACCGAGTTCGCCATCCAGCGCTCAACTGGAGCTGCCTGCATGATGGCGATCGCGCACACAGCAGCGTATCTTGACCGCTTACAAGACCTTTGCGGATGTGCCTGGTTTCGCCAAGGCCGCTACGGGCTGGCGGCGGTTTGATCGGTTTACTGTGGCTGCTCGGTGCTTCAGGCTGTTGCAGGTCGGTGAGATACACCATGGTTTCCCATGCACTATTGCTGATCTGATAGATCGTCTCAAAAAGCCTGGAAGAGGCGCTCCGTCGACGATTACAAACCAACTGCTGTAAAAGTTGCAGTTATGCCTTCTGTTCCATACGGAACTTTCAGGGTGCATCCGCCGGGAGTCTGTTTAGTAACGATTATCCCTGTGTTCCCTTCGATATTTACGCTAATTACCTCGTTGGGGAACGCAATTGGCCAACTAATCGAGTGCTGAGCAGTTCCCGCAGGGATTTTAACGGTCAGTCCCTGAGTCAAAATCCCGTTGGCATAGAGTTTGTAGTACCCGGCTGGTCCGACCTCTACCAAAACAACTTGCTGTTGTTTGAGATGTTCTTTCTCTTTTTCAGATAGGTCTTTTGAAAGAATTTTTTTACTTTGCCTTGTGAAGGAAAGCTTGAGACCGCCGAATTCGGCGCTTTCTATGGGTAAGAATTGGTAAGCCCATGGCAGCAGAGCCATTGCCAAAAGCAATACAGTAATTGCGTCGATACCAAGACTGGTAAAGAAAATATGTAAAAAAGCCAAGACTAGAGCCGTGGCGGTAAAAGCCACTTTCCATATTTTTTTATTATTAAGGTAAGGAGCTTTCGATCTTAAAAAAGCAGCGAATTTCATGTTATATCGAGGGCGGCGGCTCACTCTATCTGTTTGAAAAAGAAGGGCGCCTAATGGCAGCCTATAAATAATCGTCTGCCAGCGCACTTCCGAACAAACTCAATGGGTCTTTAGCAGAAGCAACAGCCTCCTGCACATCCAATCGCTTCAAATCCAACACTCGCAACTTGTCTTTCACTGCAGCTACAGATTCGATTCGACGATAAGCGTCCGGATGCTGTGCGGCATATCGTGCCAACCCCTGCAGCTTGGGTAACGAATCAGCCAGATGCAAACTGTGTGGATCAACCAAGTCCACTACAATTTTCCCATCCTCCTCGGCAAAAAATAGGAAATCAGGGCGAACGATTCTGTATTGGTCGGCATCAACATAAGCGATACCCAACGAGGACTGCCCTGGTTGCTGCGGGTTGCGATACCAGAATATAAACCCTGCCCGTGCAGCTTCGGTTTCAACTACCGTGCGTTCCCAGTCGTTTAATTCCGCCGGATACTTGCCAGCTTCGTCGCACAGTAAATGTCCTTCCCATAGCGGCAGGGCGGTGATCTTTCCGTTGTCATCG
This sequence comes from Orrella sp. JC864, assembly GCF_037026685.1. NCBI lineage: Bacteria > Pseudomonadati > Pseudomonadota > Betaproteobacteria > Burkholderiales > Alcaligenaceae > Orrella > Orrella sp. JC864. The sequence goes on from NZ_JBANET010000021.1 coordinate 69,988, forward strand.
GCCCTGGTCGCTTCATAACGTGCCTCCGGCTTCACCAGCCCCACGTCCTGTGGCTCGGCGCTCATCTCGATGATCTGCCGGTAAGATTCCTGACGGTCATCGCTCAAGGCCTTGATTTGTGTGCCGTACTTCGCCAGCCAAGCCTTGGCCAGCTTGTCCGCCTCTGCATCGAAAAAAGCCTGTACCTCCATGACCAGACCCAGCCCAGCCACGGTCACGCGGGCCTCGACAATGGCCTCAAGATAGGCCTCTGGGTCGCCCTCGCGGTCAGCTTCCTTAGCAGCAAGATGATCAACGTAAGAGTGGGCAATCGACGGGCTTAGAAGCCGTGCCGCGCGCCGGTAAGCATCGTCGATGACGGCAACGTCCGCATCTTCCCAGAACTTTTCAAGGCTGCGGCCTTTGCCCTGCATGTCCGCCTTCACTGTCTTGCCATCGACAACTAACACAGACCGCCGCTTGGTTGTGATCTTGTCCGCGTTGTCGTTCTGGAACGTGTCCAGCGCTGCGTGCATTTCGGCATGAGCCAAAGCGCCCGCACCAGCCAGGATGCCATCGGAAGCCAGCTCATGCGCCAGCGCGGTCAACCTGACCGCAGGCTTTGCCCCTTTCTGCGGTCGCGTCTGTGACGGCAAAGCCTCGAAGACATCCCATACGGCCGCAGACGCAGCCGGATTCGGCTGCACCTCCACATGGTCAATCAGGATGCGGCCCGGCGTTGCTGCTTCACTGCCAGTGGTCAGTGCATCGACGACCTGCTCCACGGCCTTGCGGTTGAACTTTGGCAACAAGCAATCGACCGCGTTCAAACGGTCGTTGCCAGGAATACGACGGGCCAGCGGGGAGCGCACAAGTCGGCCCAGCAACTGCGTGATATGGGTTTTGTCGCTTGCGGCACGGAAGGAAACCATGACCTCGGCGCGCGGGCAATCCCAGCCTGTGCTGATTGCGTCCTTGGCGATCAACACCCGAACCCAGATGGATTCTTCAACCCGTTGCGGTTCGATGTACGGCACGTCCCGATTGCCGAACCGCTGAGTGACGTGATCGCCGAAAACATGCGCCACGCTGGCCGCTGGAAGCTCTGGATAGCGTTCAAAGATGGTATCCAGCGCCCGCCCGATTTCATCGGGATCTGGTGTATTGGGAACCTGCAAAACCATGAGTGGCACAACGACATGGGCCTCTTGTTGCTGTTTGGCATAAGCGGCCCAAGCCCGAGTGGAAGCCTTCAATTTATCGGTCGCACGCCGCACCAGCACGGTATCGAAGTCACCCGCCTCATCGGGAATGTCCAGCAGGATCGTGTCCTTGATAAGACCGGATTCTTGCACCTTGACTGGGTCGACTTCGACGTTGGGCAGCTTGATGTGCCTGCCTGCCGATTCGATGGCCTTGTTGAACCGCTCCACCGTGGCCGAAATTCCCCAAACTGCCGGAATGCCTGGCACACTGCCCACGCCATTGATAAGCCGCTGCACGATGGTGCTCTTGGCGTTCTGGCTGGCCGCTGTTTGCGCGCCCATGCCCCTGTGCGCTTCATCGAGCACCAGATAAAGCGTCAGATCGGGGTCTTCGATGGTGTTCTGGATCGTGTCCCAAATGGTGTAAGCGCGCAGGTCAGGGCGCATGGCCGGGAAGGTGCTACCGGCCTTGGCCTCCAATTCCTCCGGGTCGTGCCCGCGTACCAGCAAGCTGTTCTTGCCCAGCTTCTGGGTGTTGAGGAAGTAGATTTTCCTCGCCTCGAACTTGGGCCGGTTGAACGTGTTTTCCACCACCACCAGGTCGGTGTAGTTGATGCGATCACTGGCTTCTATGATGCGGAAGCGGGTTTGTTCGTTCAATGAGGGGTCATCACTGAACCAGATAACCACCGCGCCGGGGTCAGCATCGAAGTTGAACTCGTCATCCCCGTGGAAAAGCGCCTCGAAGGTGGCAGCGGCCATGACAGTCTTGCCTGCACCTGTGACGGCAGTTAGGGAAAAGGCCGTCTTGTCTGCCTCTCCGTGCCACAACCGCCGCGCCTTTCTCAGGTTGTTCAAGGAATCGCGGACAGCATCGCGCTGATAATCTTTGAGCGTGAATTTCATCCGTTATTCCCCGTTAGTGAAGCTGAAGTTGGTCAGATAGGATTCGTAGAGCCGCACCGGCTCTACGCCATCGGGCAGCCGCTTGGCGATAGCCTGAAAGCGGCGGTCATCGTCGGTGACGATGTAGGCGATACGCAAGCCCTCGACCTTGCCCAAAGCCTTAACGAAGGGCGTGGCGGCGTCAACGTCAGTCAACAAGCCATAGGTGTTGGCTACCGCCCAGCCTTCTGTGGGCAGCTTGTCGATCCGCTCGCCTTGTGCGCCGGCCCGCAGCCACAGCAACGGCGCGATGCGGGCAAAGGCCATGTTGTAGCTGACGGACACCGGAGTTTCGTAGGTCAAGGTGAAGAACTCGGCGTTTTCCTCGAAGCCCTCGGCCATCGGGAATTCGTCGGTGAATCTGTAGTCCCCCTTGATTTGCTCACCCGCAGGGGTCTTGCCGCTGATAGCAGCGGCAACCCGTGGCTTGGTGATGTAGTCGCAGATGCCCCACTGCTCCCATTCGGGGTCGCCGGGACGCAGACCTTGCTCGCGCAGTTTCTTCTGTTCGTCCGCGCCGACTTCGTTGTTGGTTACGCTGATGCATTGGCGCTGGCCACCGTCCTGCTTGTTCAGACGCATCACGGCGTGGGCGGTGGTACCAGAGCCGGCGAAGAAGTCCAGAATCACTGCTCCCGGTTTCTTTCCGACAAAAAACCTAAGTGCGTCTTCGATTGCGTAAGGTGATTTTGGATACGGAAATCGCCTACCCGGCAGTAGTGCTTTTAAAACACCAGCTCCGTATTCGCTTGCACTATGGGAGACCATATTCCAAATAGTTGTTGGGCTACGCGTTCCTGTCGAATCGGCGAATTTCAGTTCCAATGCGCCCTCTGCATCTTTACTAACAGCAATAACCTCGCCGGTTTCCAGCATGGTTCTGATCCCACGCTGCAAGTAATAAGCAGGTCGAAGACCAGTATTTGGGTCACGCCGTCCAAACTTGGCGTGACCCATTCTGATGTATTCACGCAGTGACTCGGGGCTTAACCGCCACATCAACTCTTGCCCGTTTCTATCCACTGGCCACAGAACAACTGTGCCTGGCGGGGGAATTATGCTTTCTCGTTTCACCCGCAACTCTGGGGGCTCCCCTACCGAGTGGAATGCGCCCGTTTTTTCATCGAGGAAAATCGGGAAAAACATACTTGGAATCCGATCTCTTCTACTTCCTTCTCCATTGCGCATGAGGCCAGCCCAGCGAACTTCACGTTCAACGTCCGCATCATCTCGCAACATGTCAGTTCGCCATGGAGTTACTGCCGCTGCTCCAAATAGCACAAAGAACAGGTACTCATCCACGCGGCTGAATCTACCTGCTCGCGATGAGCCTTTAGGGTTGATTACACTGCTTACCATTTGGATGGTCGCCTCTGGGAACATCTGTTCCAACAACAATCCCAGGCGCAGGTATTCCTTCTCATCAATCGTGACGATCAGCACAGAATCTTCCGGGTTTAACAGATCTTTGGCCACCAGCAAGCGTCGCTCCATCATGGCCAACCATTTGCTGTGCCGATACAGGTCGTCACCCTCTACGTAATCGTTGTTGTATTTCCAGTCCTTCGCCCCGGTATTGTAGGGCGGATCGATGTAAATCGCGTCCACCTTGCCGCGATGGGTATAGGTCAACGCTTTCAGGACATGGTAGTTCTCGCCGTTGATGACCGTGTGCCACGGCTTGTCGCCACCGCGCTGCACCTTGCCTGTACTGACCAGACCCGGGTAAATCGTGTCGCGGAACTCCGCCACCACTACCAGGTCATCCAGCGCGACCGTCTGTTCGTCGGGCTCTTCGGTATTCAGCAGTTCCAACTCAGCCGTTTTCTTGCCCTTGTGGATGGCCTTCACCTGCCACAGTCGTTGGTCGCCCTTCTTGGTGGAGCCGCGCGCCGGTAGGACGCGCACTTTGTCGCCCTTGCGCACAGGCCGCAGGGGCAACTCTACCGCCTCCGGGCTGTGCCGCTCGAAGTTCAAACCAAAGGGCAGCCGCGCCGAAAGAATCTTGAATTCTCTATCTAACTCTGCCCCCAGCTGCACATCCTTTGCTTTCGCCCTAGCGATCAAATCGGTCAGTCTAGACATGCATTCCCTTATTTCTCTTCAATTCTTTAAGCTTTTCTGATTGGGCAATCCACATTCAAGTGGTCAATTCATACACGTTTTGTTTGACGTAACTGGCATCGATCATTTCTTTTTCCTACATATCCCGGCGCCAACACCGCATTCGCCACGCCATACAACGCCAGGCAATCCTTCAGCCACAACCGAAACTCCGGTCCACGCAGGCTGTGATCCGGCGAACAATCCACGCTCCACTTGCGCAAGGTGTAGCCCACGGTCGCTGCACGCACCCGCATCTTCAACACCCCGTCGCGCATCCCATAATCCATTTCCGTCACCTTGGGATGAGGCTGATCCGGGTGCGGCACCAGCTCCAGCTCGACGATGCGCGACCACTGGATATCCTGGTCGGGGCGCTCCCTGTCTTGGATCACGCCGTCGCGCACCACGCTCGCGTCCATGATCCGAGTAAGTACGAAATCCCGGAACTCACCGGATTTGCGGTCGTAGGCGCGGGCATGCCAGCGCAGCCCGGTATCGAGCAGGGCAAACGGCGCGATCTCCCGCTCGCTTTTTCCGGTGCTGATGGAGTGATATTTGATGCGCAGCACCTGCTGCTGCTTGATGGCCCGCGTCACGATGGCCAGGGTGGCCAGGTCGGGCTGGGCCAAGCGGCTGGGAATATCGCAGATGATGCCGGTGCGTGAGCTGATGGGCTCCCCATCCCCAAAGCCTTCCGACAGCCAGGTCAGGATGCGTTCGGGGGAATAGCTAAACAGCGGCTTGAAGTCCGACCCCAGCAGGTAGATCTTGGTGCGGCTGTCGTAGGCCATGTTGCCGGGGGCCAGTTCCCGGTAGAGGCTGAAGTCGCGTGTCGCCGCGGCGGTCTGTATGCCAAAGCGGTCCACCAGGTCCTGCCGGCGCATGTCGCCTACGAACCAGAGCTTTTGCTCGATGTAGGCCAGGCGGTCGCGCTGCGGGTGGCTGAGGTCTCGGAGGCGATCTTGGAACATCGGAAGGGTGGCGGATGGACGACAGGCGCAATCTTACATTCACCGACGCACCATGGCGAGCTCTTATTAACATTATTTTAATCCATCATTAGAATCAATTTGATCTATACTTGGCGCATGCAGACCAAGCCAGGGAGGCGCTGCCATGTGGCTGATGACCAATATTGGATTCTTTTCCGCCGTGCAAAAGCCCGGCACAAACTTCCTGACCGTGCGCGCCCGTGTGCGGCAAGACCTGGACAAACTGCGTGAGCAGTACCTGCCCGGCTTATCCCCTACCGTCGGCCATGCCGGCACGGACTACCCCTGGCGGGCCACCGTCAGCCACGAGCAGTTCGCGCAAGCCGTGGGCAAGATGGTGCAAGACGTCACCTACGACAATTTCAAGAACGAGGTCGCCAAGCGCCAGGGCAAGGCGCGGGCGCAGCGCTATGGGCGTGTGTGGCATGCCCTCTACGGCATGGGGGATGACGAATGAGCAAGAAAGCCTATGGCGGGGTTATCTTCGACAGCAACGGGCTGGTGCTCTTGCGAGAGCCCAAAAACCACTTCGACGGTTATGTGTGGACATTTCCAAAGGGGCGTACAGACCCTGGCGAAACCCCCGAGCAAACCGCGCTGCGCGAGGTCAAGGAAGAAACCGGCGTGGATGCAACCATCGTTTCCCTGCTGCCTGGCGAGTATCTGGGCGGCACGTCGGTAACTCGCTACTTCCTGATGGCGGCCGAGATCGGCGCGGGCGGCGTAGCGCCCGACGACAAGGAAACGGCCTCGGTCAAGTGGATGACGCCCGCCGAGGCGCGACAGCACATCATGCAGACCACCAATACGACGGGGCGCAAGCGGGATTTGGCTGTGCTTGATGCCGCGCTGCACATGCGTGGATAAGGATCAGTCATGAAAAAATCCGAAGAGAAAGCGCTCCTTATTCAAGGAAAAAACTCTCTATATGACCGCCTTACGGCAGAGTTAAAGCACGCGGATGATGAAGGAGCCGCAGAGCAGTTTCTCGATGCTGAAGCAATCGTTGATCAATATTTGTACGCAATAAACGAGCAGTCTATGGATTGGCCTGACCGACAGGATCTTGCCTATGCATGCACCCATATTCTTGTCACAACAAAAACCATGACGCAAGGCGACTTGGATTTCTTGGGCCGGCTGAATTCCGTCATGTTGGGAATTTCGATGATAGCGATTGCCCCACAAATTAAGGACATGAAAGATCGAGCCATTGCAGGCCTTGAGAAAATGGCGGCTTCTGAGCGAAAAATCTCTCAGTTGAATGGCGTGGACCAGCCGTTAGAGAACGACATACCCTTTTAGTCGAAGTGCCGGACGCCAAACACTTCACTCTCCCCACGGTCTGCTGGGATCTGGCTTACCTTAGCCATGTATAGGCCGATGAGCTTTCGCAGGGCATAGCGCTTTTCATCGTCGTCACGGTGAACGTAGCCAGTGGCGACACCCCATTTGTGTCTGTATGCATGGCGATAGCGAGCGCGGGGATGGAAAGTGCCCCATCCGCGTGCAATACGCTCCCATTCCATGCCCAAATCCTCGTGGGCGCTTCCGTGGTCACGCCTGCGAACTGAGACGAAGGCAACGATGTGGATATGGTGCGAACCACCATCCTCGCCATATTCCTGTCGCCAAATCAAGCCACGTATGTCGTGCAGAATGGTTCGCCGATGGTCTTGAATCGGCTTACCCATGCGCTTACGCTCACGTGCGTAGGCACGAGCATCCTTGATACGCCGAAACAGATCATCCCTGAACTTCTGCATGGTTCTGAAGTTCACGTCATCACGAAAGCAAGGCTTGATGTTCAGGGTTATGAAAAGAACCTGATGGCTCTTGTGCAAGGCGAACATTTCGTCTTCAAAATCCAGTCCTGTTTTCTGGTTTCTGAGGAAGCGTTGCTTCTTTCTTCTCTGAGTATGGTAGCCGTCGTTTCTATCGAACCAGTATTTCCTGCTGCTGCTATCGAGCATGATTGACCTCGTTGGTTAAGCCAACGAATCAGGTCATGCAATAAAAAATTATGGCTTGAATGAATTGAAATGGATATTGCTTATAAAACCTATTACATAGGGACTGCAATTTCTGACGAGCTACGGTCTGAATGAAAGATCGATACTTTTCCTACGTGTAGATAATTCTGCATCGAGAAATTCCGCTTTCTATGCTGATTATTTCTTTCTCCAAATATGCAACAGGTCGCAGAATAAAAATGGCGCGGTATATTCCGCGCCAAGTTGTTGCTGCCTCATAAAAATCCAGGCCGCCTATTAGCGACAGCAGGCTGTGTGATGCATCATTAGACGCCGATGCTGCCATCTTCGGCGTCTTCATCGCTATTGCCGGGCAACTCATTCAGGGAAGTGCGTCCCAGGACATCATCGTATCTCGTGTTTATCGACTTTTCGACTTTTCCGTATTCTTCGTCTTTTTCGTCTTTTGATATGCCTGCCGCATAGCTATCGTCAAAGCGTCCTTCATCGCGTGAGTGCAGGGAAGAAAGCGGAAGTTTAGGACTTGCTCCGCGACGGAATGTAGTACGGACGTCGCGGCGGCTCCGATAGCTGTCATCGTGATCGAGGGGGCTCTCGCTTTCATCAAACCCGGCCCCTGGCAACCACCAATACCATGGACCACGCGGCCTGCCTGGCTCTTTCCCAGAATTTCCGCCCAGCGCAGCAAGCGCCTGGCGTAGTTTTTCGGGGATGAAACCCTCCTCTTTGCCTAGCGTAAGAACCTTGTTCGAGTGCACCGGGCCACGGTCAAGTAAGTCTCGCAGAAAGTGAGTCTCGTCAGCCAGGTCATTCGCAATGGATGCGCCAGCGTTGGACTCTGCTGCTCGAACGATAGCTTCAGGGTCACCCGTCAGCGTCTGTACGTCCCATGTCAGGCGTACGCTATCTGCTGTTCCCCCATCGACCTCGATGCTGTAGGGTTCTACCGTAAAAGCAAAGCCACCATCGGTTGGTCCGATATTGGACTTGGCGCGTACCAGCACACCGCGAGGCGGATTGTCCGGAGCCGTGCCGGTTCCCGTGATCTTGACGACGAACATCGCGATGCGGGAGATGGCCAAGTACGCCACGCTGCCATTGATACGTTCGGCTAGTTTCTTCTTAGTCGACGCCTTACTTAAGTGACGCACGCCAATGATGGCGATGCCTTCTTCTTCGGCCAATACAATCAGCGGCTCCAAAGTGCGGCGTACATCGTCGTTGCTATTGGAATTGCCGGAACCCGCCGGCAATGGATCAATCGCGATGACGCGAACATCGATGCCATCGGCACGCAGTCGCTTGATCTCATTGACCAGACTGGGCAAATCGGTCGGTTTGAAAAAGCGTTTGCGACCGTGTTCCGCGACACCGCGCAGGATAAGGATGTTACGCAGGTTTGCGCCAGCCGCTTTCAGGCGCACGCCAACGGTGTCTTCAATGCCATCTTCGCCCGACCAGTAGATGCAAAAGACCTTGGGCGCACGAGTGCCATCCGGCAGCAGCCCGCCCATGGAGAAAGCCGCGAGCAACTCCGCCAAGAGTGTCGTTTTGCCAGAGCTTGGGTCACCGACCAACAGATGTACCTTGCCTACGGCGATCCAGAAACGCCAAAGCCAATTGATGGCTTGCAGCACGATCTGATGAGCGAAATGCAGAATGATGCCATCGCGTTTCTCAAGCATGCTCCGGCTCCTTATGGAACTCGTGTGCGAGACCAACGGCCAAGGGCAACTCACCGTTCAGGCAGCGAGGGCGCACGTACATTCCTGCCAGGGCGACACTTTCCAGGCCAAGCAACAGATCCGCGCGTTTGCTGTCATCGCTGGCGGCCATAAAGTCTGCCCACTTGCATGTGGAAGACGGCCAGTGAAAACAGTGGCCATGACCGTTCGTTGCGGTAAGCCACGCTTTCGTCAACACGCCATGCACGTCCCCGGGCGAGATGCTTATCCCATCGAAAAGAAAAACAGCCGTGGTGTACGGGCCGTGTATGTGCGAGTAGCTCGTCAAATATACCCACGCAAGTAGCTTCTGTTGCCGAGGGATGGATCCCGATAGCAGCGTATGAAATGCACTTCTCCAGGACTGTGTCTGGACAACATCTGGATGAGAGAACGCATCGCCTTGTGTGAACTGGCAATGAAGCGACGCCACCTCATCCTTGCTTTTCGGCACAAAGTCCCGGTGGAGCAGATCCACTTTGCAGGCAAATATTTTTTCACCCGCTGCCAGCACGCCTTGAATGCTGGTCTGAGTGTTGGCCCAAATTCTCTCTGCCTGCCTCTGGTGCGCAAGTGACTGCGTGATGATTCGATTCTGGCGAGCAACATGATGGATGTCTTGCAGAAACTTATTCAGTCGCACCGTTGCGTCGAGCGGGTCAGAAGACCAGCGACTGCGGATCATGTCCATCTCATCATGCTGTGAGTGGTTGATGAGGGATTCCACTGTAGGGGCAAATGCCAGATCCGTGTAGCGGGCAAGCTGTCCGCAGTCAGAAAAAGCTCTCATCAAGTCGGCAGCATCCGTCTCGCCGCGCTCTTGGCGGGCGGGAACGCGCAAAGGCGCGTCTCCCCCCAAGACTTTGACTGCTACGTTTACCGCGCTGAAAAGATGGCGCGCCAAATGGTCTCGAAAAAGGCTGATATTTCCATCGGCTGAATGCGTCAGGCCAAACACGCCGCACGCCCGTAGGAGCTTGGCGTATGTATTGACTACAGGCGTGGTCGTTTGCATTGAGGTCATCATTGCGCCACCTCAGCGGTGATCGCGCGAGTGCGCGGGCGACTGACGATCCATGCATCCACTTCGGATGCGATCCAGCGATTGCTGACCTTGCCGGTAGACGATACGTTCACCGGGAGGGGAAAGCTCCTATCGTAGGCGGGGTCGCTGGGGTTCATGCGCGCATACATAGAGCTGCGCGACAAGCCGGTACGCGCTTGAACTTCGGCGCTGCGGATCAGCGTAACGTGTTGAGCCGAAGCTAGGACGTTGGCTTGATCGGGAGAGGCGAAATGATGTGCGGCCTGTTGGTGTTCCTGGGTAGCAGAGGCCCCTGCAAATGCGTAAGCCATGTCTTCTCCTTCCGCGTGTGCGGATAAGTCGTTGAGCAATAGATGTCTTAGGGTGAGTTCGCGCGGCAGAAATGCGGCGCGATTGAGCGTGACCTCCTCCCACGAACTGGACAAGCTCAATCTAGAAAAACCGGCTGGTCA